>WGBZ01000246.1 GCA_015494035.1 Lysobacterales bacterium
GCCCCAGGGGTTCTGCCAGCGTTTTTCCACGTAAGGCCGAAAATCCAGTCGCCAACCGGTCACCGAATCCTCGCGATAGAAGTTGGCCGCCTGCGCTTTCAAGCCGTATTGCAGCCCCTGCAACAGGCGGTGGTTTTGCCACCAGTAATTGAGTACCGGCAAACGCTGGTAAGGTTTCTGATTAGGCCGTATGGTGCTGGTGAGAAGCTGGTAGTCATCGATCTGGGCGCGGAACAACCAGTGCTCACCTGCGCCTTTCAGCTGCAGGTAACTGTGCAGGTAGGGCCGTGAAGCTGTGTAGACGTTGTCGCTGAAGTCCTCGAAATAACGGGGGTCGGAAACCCGCTGGTATCTGCCATTGAAGCGCCAGTCATCGTTGATGCTTTTGCGATGGGTCAAATTGAGGAAATAGCGGTCAATATCACGCACTTTGTCATTGGGCAGGTAATCCGCTTCCAGCGTACCGCGATAGCTTTCACCCAGGTAACGGAATTCACTTTCCAGCATGGTGCCATTTTGCTGAATGTAACGCGGCGTCAGGGTCAGGTCGCGATTGGGCGCCAGGTTGAAATAATAAGGGATTGAAATGTCCCAACCGGTCACCGAGGAATAGCCCACGCCGGGCACCAAAAAGCCACTGCGGCGCTGATCGTTCAGCGGCAACCTGGCCCAGGGTAGATAGAGGATGGGCGTGTCCTTGAAACGCAAGGTCAGGTGGTGAAAAGTGCCTTCCTGTTTTTCCAGATCAAGCTCGGCTCGGCGGGCGCGTATTTCCCAGCTTTTGTGATCCGGTGGGCAGGTGGTGTAACTAATGTTTTCCAGCACACTGGCCTGCTCGCTTTGTTGCAACTGCTCGGCGCTGCCATTGACATTGGAATTCAGGATGTGAAAAGTGATGTCGGTGAGGTTGGCCTTGTCCTGCTGCAGGTAAAGCGTCGCCCGGCGCGCCTTGATAGCCTGTTTGTCATCGCTGTAACGCAACGGCGTCTGGATTTCCACCTCGCCGGTGGCGCGATCCAATTGCAGAGACTGGGCGGCGACAATTTTCTTCCCCTGCTGGACGCACACGTCACCGGTCAGCTTCACCGTCTGGTCATCCACTCGCTTGATTTTGAACGCATCCAGGTGTAATTTGCCGTCTGCCTGTGGCGCTTTACACTCAATGGCCGGTGGCTCCGGTTGCACCGCACACTCATCGGCAATGGGCGATTTCGTTTTGCCGCTGGCCAAAGTGGTCGCAGGGAGCACAAGCAGACAGAAGGCACCGACCAGGCCAGTGAGTACTCCCGACGGTCGTTGCTGAAGGTGTCGTGGTGTTTCAGGCGTGGCGAACACGAAATGCGTCAAGAGATATCCTGTGGCTGTACTGACGGAAAGTCACGGCCAGACCGGGTATTGGGCCGGGGCCGTGTTTACAAAGTTTGCCGCGTATTTTAATATGGCTGTTGGCGAATGTCTTTGACTATCTTGTTGAATGCCAATTCGCCAGGGAAGCTCTGATTGAATCGTGAACTCGCTTCTCACACCTGAAGTGTCCGATAACTTCGTTGAACTCCTTGCCAATAGCTCGCTATTGGCTGCGAACTTCGCCTTGTTCTCGAACATTTCCGGCATAACCTGCTTCGTCCAGATCAATCAGAGCCTCCCTAGTAAATAAAAAACCAAACTGAATCCAGGAGGGAGATCATGGCAGCGAAATTTGTGGTGACAACCGGCGCAGACGGCAAACGCTATTTTGTGCTCAAGGCCGGCAATGGCGAAGTCATTTTGCAAAGCCAAGGTTACAAAACCGAATCCGGTTGCATGAATGGCATCGAATCCGTGCGCAACAACGCGCCCAACCCGCAGCGCTTTGAGTGCCGGGAAGCCAAGGATGGGCGAACCTACTTCGTGCTCAAGGCCAGTAATGGCCAGGAAATTGGCCGCAGCCAGATGTACAAAACCGATGCCGGCTGCAAAAATGGCATGGAGTCCGTGGCCAGGAACGCCGCCGAAGCGCGGGTGGAAATCGTCGAAGACTGAGCTTCCCAAGGGAAGCTCAGATCCGTCCCGCCATAGGGAACCTCTGATTGAATCTGGCGCGAGCAGATTGTCATGAAAAATTGTTCAGTTTAAGGGAAGCCCTGATCAAATCGTGAACTCGCTTCTCACACCTGAAATGCCCGATAAC
>WGBZ01000247.1 GCA_015494035.1 Lysobacterales bacterium
ACATTTCCGGCATAACCTGCTTCGTCCAGATTCAATCAGAGCTTCCCTAGGCAAGGCCCACTTCCGGGGTAAACAGGTTTCCCGGAATTAACAGCGCGGCACCTGATATCTGCCATAAATGCATGTGGTGCCAGCTGAGTGCCTCCGACTATACGCCCGGAACCGCCCGAAAACAAGTTGACCATAAACACAAAAAGCCCACGGCAATGGGCTTATTGTGTTTTTTGGTAAAACGTTTTACTTGATCTTCGCTTCCTTGAACATCACGTGTTTGCGAACCACCGGATCATACTTTTTGAACTGCAGCTTGTCCGGGGTATTTTTCTTGTTCTTGTCGGTGGTGTAGTAATAACCGGTACCGGCAGAGGAAACCAATTTGATTTTATCGCGCATGATTACACCTTCTCTCCACGTTTTCTCATTTCTTCCAACACCGTTTCGATGCCTTTCTTGTCAATAATGCGCATGCCTTTGGCAGAAACGCGCAGTCTCACCCAGCGGTTTTCACTGGGAACCCAAAAACGGTGGTACTGAAGGTTCGGCAGAAAACGACGCTTGGTCTTGTTTTGTGCGTGAGACACATTGTTACCCGTGACGGGTCTTTTACCTGTTACCTGACATACTCTGGCCATGATATTTTCCTCTCAAATGCGATGGTGTTAGTTGGACGCCTTGGCTTTGGCAGGCTTGGTGCCTTTCTTGACCAGCTTTTCCTTGATACGGGCCGCCTTGCCTTCACGACCACGGAGGTAGTACAGCTTGGCACGACGCACGTCGCCACGACGTTTCACTTCGATGCTGTCAATGATCGGGCTGTGAGTCTGAAAAACACGTTCCACGCCCACACCGTGGGAGATTTTGCGGACGGTAAAAGCGGAATTAACGCCGCGGTTTTTCTTGGCTATCACCACGCCTTCAAAACGCTGTACACGTTCGCGCTTGCCTTCCTTGACCTTGACGCCAACCACCACGGTGTCGCCCGGATTGAACTCGGGCAATTCCTTTTTCATCTGTTCTGCTTCGAGTTGCTTGATAATGTCACTCATCGCTTTTTCCTGCTGATAAAAGTTAATAAAACAGCCAAAACATGGGTCAATCGTGCCCAGAGGTTTCGCCATCTGGTGCGGCTCCGGCTTCAAGCAGATCGGGGCGCCTGGCGCGTGTGATCTGCTCGGCCTGGGCTTCTCGCCAGGCCCGGATAGCCGCGTGGTCACCGCTCAGTAAAACAGCTGGCACATCTTTCCGCCCCAGTTTCTCTGAACGGGTGTACTGGGGATAGCCCAGTCGTTGCTGCATGAAAGAATCACTCAGCGCAGACTCGGCGTCTCCCAATACGCCGGGAATTTGCCTGGCCACCGCATCGGTTAGGACTGCTGCGGCCAGTTCGCCACCACTGATAACAAAGTCCCCCAGAGAGACTTCTTCATCGACGTATTTGTCCAGGAACCGCTGGTCGACACCTTCATAGCGCCCGCACAGCAAAACCAGTTCCTTTCGGGTGGCCATCTGGTTGACCAGTTTCTGGTCAAGCCGTTTGCCTTGGGGACTCATAAAAGTCACCGGCGCACTGCTATTCAGGCTTTGCAAGGCCCTTTCCAGCGGGTCATACATCATGACCATGCCGGCGCCGCCGCCAAACGGGCGGTCGTCCACCGTGTTGTGTCGGTTGTTGGCAAAGTCTCTCGGGTTGACCGTATGCAATTCGATCAAGCCTTTTTCGATGGCCTTGCCCACAACGCCCCAGGACAATGCCTGGTGAATCATTTCAGGGAACAGGGTAATGACGGTGATTTTCATCAGTCGTCCCTGTGCCAGTTTACCTGGATCCGTCCGGCATCGAGGTCCACGTCCTTGATGTAGGTGTCCATCACAAACGGAATCAGCCGTTCGCGATCCTCTCCCTTGATCACCAGCACATCGTGTGCGCCGGTTTCCAGTAGCTTTGAGACAGTGCCAAAGGCTTCGCCTTCGGTATTTTCCACCGCCATGCCAATGAGGTCGCTCCAGTAGTACTGACCCTCTTCGGGCGCCGGCAGGCTTTCCCGTGGCAAGTAGATGTCCTTATCCACCAGCTTGACCGCCGCATCGCGGTCATCGATGCCTTCAATTTTTGCAATCACGCTTTTGCCGTGTTTGGCGGCGGTAACCTTATAGGGTACGCCGTCAATCAGCCAGCGCCGGTACTGCGTGATGTTTTCTCGCGGACGGGTGTAGGAATACACCTTGACCCAGCCACGAACGCCATGACAACCGGAAATCTTGCCTATTAAAACCGGCTTGTCCTGCATCTGATTGACCTGTTGAACTTGTCAATGGCCAGCTGGCCACCAACGCGCCGTCATCAAGCCGCTTTGGCGGTTTCCTTGCGGGCCCGCTTGACCAGGTCCTTGACGCGGTCAGACATTTGCGCGCCCAGGCCCAGCCAGTGATCAACCCGCTCCAGGTTGACGCGCAATGGCTCTTCCTTGCCGCGAGCCATCGGATTGTAAAAACCCAGTTTTTCCAGGCTGCGACCATCACGCTTGCTGCGGGAATCGGCCACAACGATGTGATAGAAAGGGGTTTTCTTCGCACCGTGGCGTGACAAACGAATTGTTACCATGTGTATTGCCTCTAAAATCTCTGCCAATCTTTCGTTAAGATAAAA
>WGBZ01000248.1 GCA_015494035.1 Lysobacterales bacterium
AAAGTGATGTGCAGGCTGGGTATGGCTTGCCACAAATCCACCCCCGGGCCAATTGATTTTTTCCGCCCTGTTTGAGCGCTAGTGCATGGATTTTCTAATCAGACGCTATCATTTAACGGGTATTTTGCGTAATATGTTTGCGCCACAGGATTTCGGCGCTGCAGGAGTGGCTCCACAAGGCTTACAAACCCAAGCATATGGGGCGTGACTGTTTCCTGCAGGAAACAATTGTAATGCCATGGAAAATAAGGTATTTTCCATAGATATTACGGACTTAGCGGCGAAACTTAATGTTTTTTTCGCGCTTGCGCTATACGAAATCCAGTGCACAGAGGTGTTTTCTGCGAATGTGTCTGAAAGCATTCAGTCCGGAAATAATCAAGTAAATCAAACAGCTAAGGTGGTTGTGTGAGCGAAGAAAATCAAAAAGATCAATTCTCGGACCTGAAAGTCATGGTCATCGATGACAGCAAGACCATTCGGCGCACGGCCGAAACCCTGCTGAAAAAAGAAGGCTGTGAAGTGATCACGGTGGATAACGGCTACGAAGCCCTTTCCATGATTTCAGACACCCGGCCAGACATCATTTTTGTCGACATCATGATGCCACGGCTGGATGGCTACAAAACCTGCGCGCTGATCAAGATCAATAAAGAGTTCCAGAAAACACCGGTCATTATGTTGTCCAGCAAGGACGGCCTGTTTGACAAGGCCAAGGGCAAGGTGGTGGGTGCCGAAGAGTACCTCACCAAACCCTTCACAAAAGAAGAATTGCTGGACGCCATCAAGAAATACGTCCCCCTGGCCACCGAGTCCTGATGAAAAAGAAAATCACCAAACCCTTTGAATTATTGCTGGATTACGAGCAGAAGAGTCTCCAGCATGCCGTGAAACTTCCGGAGCAACAGGAGCATGGCAATGCCTGGTCCGGTATCGGTTTCCGGCTGAACGAACACTTTTACGTGTTGCCCGTGGATCGGGTGGTGGAAGTGTTGATGCCAGCCGAGGCCTTACCGGTGCCCGGAATCAAGTCCTGGGTCATTGGCTTGGCCAACTTGCGCGGTACCTTGATGCCCATTATTGACCTGAAGCGCTACCTGACCACTATCCCCACACAGATCACTGGACGGTCTCGCCTGATGGTGGTGAATCAACCCGGCGGACAGGTGGCATTGTTGGTGGATGAAGTATTCGGTCAGCGGCATTTCCAGCCCGAGGACAGCTGCGACACGGATTTACCGGAAGATTCCGGTTTTGCGCGCTACTCCAGCACGGCTTTTGGCCAGGAAGGGAGAACGTGGAACCTGTTTGATGTTGACCGGCTGGTCAATGACACGGACTTCCAGAATGCGGCAGTGGCCTGACCAGTGCCTGACACAAATTTGACACACATGACTGAACCCCCCCAAGACTGAAAAAAGTTGGCGAAAAGAGGCTAATCCATGAGCGTATCCACCAGTGACCTGAATATTCAATCCAAAACCCTGCCGTTGTGGCAGTTGATCATTTTGATCCTGCTGGTTGGCTTGTTTATTCTTAACTTTATTATTTTGAACATCGACGAGAAGAACCGCGCCGGCTGGATTCGGGAAACAGATAACATTCGCATCACTTCACAGCAGTTGAGTCAATACGCCAAGGACGCGGCGGCAGGCCGGGTGGAAGCGTTCGATGACCTGAAACGCACCAAGAACATTATTAATCAGTCCATGAAGGTTCTGGATCAGGGCGATGACGACCTGGCCCCGTTGCCGCCTGCCACGCGCGAAACCTTTACGGCCATGCAGGACACCTGGCAACGCATGGACAAGAATGTGGATGTGATTCTCAACAAACAGGAGCTGATTGAGTCGATCTCTGATATTGCGGTCAAGTTTGCCCGGGAAATTCCTGTCCTGCAGGCGCGCAGTGATGACGTGGTTCAGCGCCTGGTAAAAAAAGGCGCGAACCGTCAGCAAATCTATGTGGCCAGCCAACAGCTGGTACTGGCTGACCGGATGTTGCGGCGCATGAATGAAATCCTTCAGGGTGGCATGAATGCGGTGCAGGCAGCCGACAGGCTGGACGCCGATGCACGTAAATTTGCCAATGTGCTCAACGGCTTGTTCAACGGCAGTGACACCATCAAGGGCATTACCGACCCCGTGGCTCTGGAAGCGCTGGGTGGCGTGTATAACCAGTTTGACAGCATTCAAAATGACATTCAGACCGTGCTGAAATCCATGGACCTGTTTGAGGCTCAAACAGCCGCCGAGGATATTCAGGTTGACTCTCTGCAGCTGCTTGACCAGGCCCGCGAGCTGATCAACAAGATCAAGTCCATTGTTACCTGGTTCCCGTCCACCCTGGCTGGCTGGATACTGGGTGCACTGGCGTTACTCTGGATGTTGGGTATCTTCTGGCGTCTGAACCGTTCGGATCGTATACGCGCCAAGGTCGCTCAGGACCTGAATGAAAGAAATCAACAAGCGATTCTGCGTTTGCTGGATGAAATGGGCTCACTGGCAGATGGTGACCTGACCGTGAATGCCACCGTGAGTGAGGACATTACCGGTGCCATTGCGGACTCGGTCAACTTTGCCGTAGAAGCCTTGCGCAGCCTTGTTACCACCATTAACGAAGCCTCGGTGGGTGTGGCCTCGGCGGCCCAGGAAGCCCAGGCAACGGCGATGCACCTGGCCGAAGCCTCCGAGCATCAGGCCCAACAAATCACCAATGCATCGGCGGCCATTAACGAAATTGCAGTTTCAATTGACGAAGTATCCAAGAATTCATTGGAATCTGCCGATGTAGCGCAACGTTCGGTACAAATCGCGCACACTGGCGCCGACGTGGTGCGGCAAACCATTGAAGGCATGGATAACATTCGTAACCAGATTCAGGAAACGTCCAAACGAATCAAGCGGCTGGGTGAAAGCTCACAAGAAATCGGTAACATCGTTGAATTGATTAATGACATTGCCGAACAGACCAATATTCTGGCTCTGAATGCCGCCATTCAAGCGGCCTCAGCCGGTGAATCCGGTCGGGGTTTTGCGGTGGTGGCCGATGAAGTGCAACGGCTGGCGGAACGGGCATCAAGCGCAACACGCCAGATCGAAAACCTGGTGCAAACCATTCAGTCAGATACCAACGAGGCCGTGGCCTCCATGGAACAAACCACCTCCGAGGTAGTTAATGGAGCCAAGCGAGCCGAAAACGCCGGTGAGGCACTGGTTGAGATTGAAACCGTCTCCACTGACTTGGCGGAACTGATTCAGAATATCTCGGAAGCGGCTCGCCAACAGTCCGTGGCCGCCACCAATATTTCCGGCACCATGAACGTGATTCAGGAAATCACCACTCAGACCTCGGCCGGTACCCAACAAACTGCTGAGTCCATTGGTAACCTGGTGGAACTGGCTAACGAGCTGCGTCGTTCAGTGGAAGGCTTCAAGCTGCCTGAAGACGACGACGGGTGGAAATAATTGAATGGTTCAGCGTACCAATTCGCTCACAGAACCGACATGAACCCCTCGGTTGGCGTCCACGGTATCCCGGAGTTTGACGACTCCGATTATGCCATGTGGTCTGAATTGCTGGAACGCCGCACGGGCATTACCGTGCCGCGCGAACGCAAGTCCTTTCTGCAAACCAAAATCTGGTCCCGCATGAGTGAACTGGGCTTGTCACAATTTTCGGACTACTGGGATCTGGTCACGCGCCAGGGCATTGACAGCCGCCTGGAATGGACGCAACTGGTGGATAGGCTGACGGTGCATGAAACCAGCTTTTTTCGTCACAAGCCGTCTTTTGATCTGGTTCGTGAAACCTTAAACAGCACCTTTGCGCAAGCACCAGATATTCTTCACTACCGCATGTGGAGTGTCAGTTGCGCCACTGGAGAAGAAGCCTGGTCACTGGCCATGCTGGCGGATCACTGCGCTGCGGCTTACCCGCACAAGAAATTGTATTATGGCGTCATCGGCACGGATGTTTCACGCCCGGCCATTGCGCTGGCGCAACAGGGCATTTACGACGCGCGGCACATGGAATCGGTGCCTGCCGCGATGAGTCATTATCTACAGCCCGCCGGCAAGGGACTGGTGTCGGTGAGCGATGTACTGCGCAAACGGGCCGCTTTCGGTTATTTCAATCTACTGGATCTGGAAGCTGCGGCCAAGGTGCGTTATGACCTGATCTACTGCCACAACGTACTGATTTACTTTTCCCGTGAGACACGGCTGAAAATACTGGACAACCTGGTTCGTTACCTGAAAAAGGACGGCATCCTGATTCTCGGGCCAACAGATATAAGTGCCTGGCAGCACCCCTGCATGGAACGCCTGCCAGCCAGAAGAACACTCTCTTATCAATTGAAGAACGACGTATGAGCATAAACGAACAAATTGATTTTTCCACACTGGTCTGGGTCAAGAATGAGCTGGACGAAACGCTGGAACGCGCTCGTCAGGCACTGGAAGCCTATGTGGAAGATCCCGAGGATGTGAATCAGTTACAGTTTTGTGCCACCTACCTGCATCAGGTGCAAGGCACGCTGAAAATGGTGGAACTGTATGGTGCTGCCATGGTGGCCGAAGAAATGGAACAGGTGGCCAAGAAACTGCTGGAAGGGGAAGTCAAAAACCCCGATGACGCCTTCAGTGTGCTTATGCGCGGCATCGTGCAGTTACCTGATTATCTGGAACGTATCCAGCTGGGCCACAAGGACATCCCCATTGTTTTGTTGCCGCTGGTCAATGACCTGCGCACCGTTCGTGGTGACCAGTTGCTTTCTGAAAGTGCCTTGTTCAATCCGGACCTGAGCCTGGGTGTGCCCGAGGAGGCGCGCAAAAGCCAGATCCGGCTATCGCCCAAACAGCTCAAGCCCATCATTTCCAAAATCCGCAATGCTTATCAACAGGCCTTGTTGAAATGGTTCAAGAGTGAGGATTACCACGAACAGCACGGCATCTTCCAAAACATCCTCAACAAGTTGCAAATGCTGATGGGGGATGAGGATTTCAGCCAACTCTTCTGGGTTGCGGAGGCGGCATTCGATGCCCTCAATGAAGACGCCCTGAAAGACTCGGTCACGTTCCGGCGCCTGGCCGGTCAGCTGGATCTACTGTTGCGCAAGGCCAGCCAGTTGCAGGAAGAGGATTTGGATTCCCAGGTGCAGGGGTTGACCAAGAATTTTCTGTATTACGTGGCCATGGCTTCTTCCGAATCAGAAAAAGCCCAGCGGCTCAAGGATTATTTCAATCTGCGCCAGTTTGTACCGGATGACAATGAACTTGCCCATGCCCAAGGCAGCATTTCCGGCAAAAACAAGGAATTGCTGGAAACCGTGGCCGGCGCCATTCGCGACGACGTGTTATCGGTTCAGGAAACACTGGATCTGTTTATCCGCAACCCCAATGCACCGCTGGAAGAGCTCAACTCCATCGAGCAGTCCCTGGGCACCATTGCCGACACCTTGGGTATCCTGGGTCTGGGCTCGGCGCGGGAAGCCATCGTGGCGCAACGCACCGATTTAATGGGAAAAATCGAAGCGGGTCAACGCCCCGATGACGATCAATTGATGGAAATGGCCAAACAGTTGCTGAAAGTCGAGTCCGACCTGAATGATCACATTCAGTCCCTTGGCTTTATCGCCACTGAAGAAAAAACCGCACAACAGGGCATTGAAATCCCCCGCTCTGAGGTGCATGCCATTCTCGAGACCCTGGCCAAGGAATCCATTCAGAATCTGCAGCATATCAAGTCCAATTTTGTGGCCTTTATTGAAACCACCTGGGACCGCGAAAAAATACGCGAAAACCCGAAACTCCTGAAGGAAATCCAGGGCGCATTGCAAATGCTGGATTTGCAGGAAGCCGCCACGGAAGTGGGACGGGTGGCCGAATACTCACAACATTTACTCGACGCCACCGTCACGCCCTCGGCCGAAGAGCTTGACATGCTTGCCGATGCCGTGGCCAGCATCGAATACTACATGGAATACCTGGGCAGTAACAGCCCCGGCAAGGCCCAGATTCTGGAACTGGCCCGCAGCAATCTGGACAAGCTATTTGCCCGTCGCGACGTCACAGCACAGCAGCCACCAGCTGCAGAAC
>WGBZ01000249.1 GCA_015494035.1 Lysobacterales bacterium
GCCCAGGCCTTCGGAATTGGCGAAGGGGTGCTCAAGGCGCTTCTCGAAGACGCCGACAGCGCCACTGCAGGTAACCCCGGGTAATGGGCGCGTCGTTGTCGGAGCCGGATGCAATCGTGTCCATAACAATGACCGTGATCAAAGACCGTGTTTTTGCGCGATCAGTTTCTTGATTTCCGCAATGGCCTTGCCCGGGTTCAGCCCCTTGGGACAGGTATTGGTGCAGTTCATGATGGTGTGGCAGCGATAGAGCTTGTAAGGGTCTTCCAGGGACTCCAGCCGCTCACCGGTGTTTTCGTCCCGTGTATCGGCCAGCCAGCGATAGGCCTGCAGCAGAATGGCCGGGCCCAGGTATTTGTCGCCATTCCACCAGTAGCTGGGGCAGGAGGTGGAACAACAGGCGCACAGAATGCACTCATACAGGCCATCCAGTTTTTCCCGGTCCTCAATGGTTTGCAGCCGTTCCTGATCAGGCAGTGGCACACTGAAGGTTTGTATCCAGGGCCGGATGGAGGCGTACTGGGCATAAAAGTTGGTCATGTCCGGCACCAGGTCCTTGATCACTTCCATGTGTGGCAAGGGATAAATGGCTATTTCGTCCCCTTTCAGGCTGCTCATGGAAGTGGTGCAGGCCAAGGTGTTGGTGCCGTTGATGTTCATGGCGCAGGAGCCACAAATGCCTTCCCGACAGGAGCGGCGAAAAGTCAGGGTGGTGTCAATTTCGTTCTTGATTTTGATCAGCGCATCCAGCACCATTGGCCCGCAGGCATCAAGGTCCACTTCATAGGTGTCCGTGCGCGGGTTGTCGCCGTCGTCAGGGTTCCAGCGATAGACCTTGATTTTCTTCACGCGTTTGGCGCCTTCGGCCGGAAAATAGCGGCCGGTGCTGACGCGGGAGTTTTTCGGTAAGCGAAATTCAGCCATGGGTTTCTCCTTAGTAAACGCGTGGTTTGGGTGGAATGGGATCACACTCGTCGGTGAGGGTGTACAGGTGTACCGGTCGATATTCAAAGGACACTTCACCGCCATCGGACAAGTGCACCAGGGTGTGCTTCATCCAGTGTTCGTCATCCCGCTCGGGAAAGTCTTCACGCGCGTGTGCGCCGCGACTCTCGGTGCGATTTTCTGCCGAGTACATGGTGACCTTGGCCTGCGCCAGCAAATTGCGTAATTCCAGTGTTTCCACCAGGTCGGTGTTCCAGATCAGGGAGCGGTCAGTGACGGATACATCCTTGAAACTGTCCACCACCTGATCGATTTTCCGACAACCTTCGGCCAGAATTTCACCGGTACGGAACACAGTGCAATTGCTCTGCATGGTTTTTTGCATGTCCAGGCGGATGTCCGCGGTTTTGCGACTGCCCTTGGCATTGCGCAGGGCATCAAAAGCTTGCAAGGGTTTTTCCAGCAATTCGCTGGGCAAATCACGGTGATCCGAGTGCGGTTCAATGATTTCCGCACAACGGTTGGCCACGGCGCGACCAAACACCACAATGTCCAGCAGGGAGTTGGAACCTAGGCGATTGGCGCCATGCACCGAGACACAGGCCGCCTCACCAATGGCAAACAGGCCCGGCACCACGGCATCGGGGTCATCGCCCTTGCGACGCACCACTTCGCCATGATAATTGGTGGGGATGCCGCCCATGTTGTAGTGCGCGGTGGGAAGCACCGGAATCGGCTCCCGGGTTACGTCGACGCCGGCAAAAATTTCGGCGGATTCGGCAATACCCGGCAGGCGCTTGTGAATTACTTCCGGCCCCAGGTGTTCCAGGTGCAGGTGGATGTGGTCTTTCTCCGGCCCCACGCCCCGTCCTTCGTTGATTTCCACGGTCATGGCGCGGCTGACCACATCGCGTGAGGCCAAATCCTTGGCGTTGGGCGCATAGCGTTCCATAAAGCGTTCGCCTTCGGAGTTGGTCAGGAAACCGCCTTCGCCACGCACGCCTTCGGTAATCAGGACACCGGCGCCGTAAACGCCGGTGGGGTGAAACTGGACAAATTCCATGTCCTGCAGCGGCAAGCCGGCGCGCAGCACCATGCCGTTGCCATCACCGGTGCAGGTGTGGGCGGAAGTGGCTGAGAAATAGATGCGGTTATAGCCGCCGGTGGCCAGTATCACAGCGTGACCACGGAACAGGTGCAAGCTGCCATCGGCCAGGTTCCAGGCCAGCACGCCTTTGCACTGGCCATCTTCCATAATCAGGTCGATGGCGAAATATTCGATAAAGAAATTGGTGTCGTGCTTCAGCGACTGTTGATACAGGGTGTGCAAAATCGCGTGGCCGGTGCGATCGGCCGCCGCGCAGGTGCGTTGCGCTACGCCCTTGCCGAAATGCGTGGTCATGCCACCGAAAGGCCGCTGGTAGATTTTGCCCTCTTCGGTGCGTGAAAACGGCACGCCCTGGTGTTCCAGTTCAATCACGGCGGGGATGGCTTCACGGCACATGTATTCGATGGCGTCCTGGTCGCCCAGCCAGTCGGAACCTTTGACGGTATCGTACATATGCCAGCGCCAGTCGTCCTCGCCCATATTGGCCAGCGCCGCGCTCATGCCGCCCTGGGCGGCCACGGTGTGACTGCGGGTGGGAAAAACCTTGGTGATGCAGGCCGTGCTCAGCCCTTTGGCCGACAGGCCCATAGTGGCGCGCAAACCGGCGCCACCGGCACCGACAACCACTGCGTCAAAACGGTGTTCTTCCACTTCATAGGTTTCGTTGCCGAATTTCAAGGTGTGTTTTTTGGACATGATTCAGGCGCCCCGCACAAGAGAGAGAATAGAGAAAACAGCCAAGGCGATGGCGCTGGCCATGGCCAATGACAACAGCGTTTTGATCAGCACTTCCAGCCACCGGGTATGCACGTAATCTTCCACCACCACTTCAATGCCCAGCCGCGCGTGCAGCAAAGCCGTGACGGCAAACAGGCCCAACCAGAATGCATTAAGGCCGGAACGCAGCCAGGCCTGGATAGTTGCTGCTGAATAATCCGGCACGCCGGCCAGAGAAAACACAAACCACAGGCCCAGCGGAATCAGAAAGATGGCCGTGAGGCGCTGCAACCACCAATGAGAAAAACCGGCTTTGGCCGAGCCTAGCCCGATGGCCTGAACCAGTGGCGTGGGCGTCATTTGTTCTTTTTTCATGAATTTCCCCTGAAAGATAATGTGAATTTAAGAGTCAGACTACGCATTGGCCACTAGGGAGCCTCTGATTGAATCTGGACGAAGCAGCTTATGCCGGAAATGTTCGAGAACAAGGCGAAGTTTGCAGCTAATAGCAGGCTATTGGCAAGGACTTCAACACAGTCATCGGACTTTTTAGGCATGAGAAGCGAGTTCATGATTCGATCAGAGGCTCCCTAACCAAACCAGCACTGACAGAATCAGGGACGCAGCCAGCACCAGGTAGCCGCTGCGATAAACCTTCGGCAACTCAAAGCCTTTGCCGGCGTCCCAAAACAAATGACGTATGCCATTGCAAAGGTGATAGTTGAAAGCCAGCACCCAACTGAACAGCAGTACTTTGCCAAACAGGCCGCTGAAAAATCCGGTCAAGGCCTGAAATAATGATGCGTCAAAAGCCAGTCCATATAACCACAAGACCAGCACGGCCGCGGCCACAGCCAGCCACAAGCCCGTCAGCCGGTGAAGAATGGACAGGGTGGAGGTTATCTGCGGTTTGTAAACCTGTAAATGCGGAGACAAAGGGCGAGATGAAGTCTGAGGTTGGCTCATGTGAAGCTCCAGTTAGCGGGTATTTGCTTGTTTGGGCCGGGCCGTGAATCAACCCGTGCCCACAGCGCCCCCTTGGCGGGACACCACGAAAAAATGTATTGGTCAAAAATCAATGCATCGGCCGTTCTTTTCCCAATCACCGTAGCGAGTGGGTTCAGGCCCGTCAGTACGCCCACCAATTTCCCGTTCCTGCACCGTCAATGATTCTGTGTTTTCGGGGCTGTGTCCGGGACTGTTCTCGGGCCGCTTGTCATTACCGGGCTTAGGGGTCTGGTTGTTATTGTTTCTGGACATGCTTTGATTTGCTCAATGAACCCCTTATGCGGTCTTACGAACCTGCCGGTGCAGTCACTTCCAGCGTCAGGACGGTTAGCGCGCTGGCCTTGTTGTTTTTATTGTGGCCTTTGCCTGACCGGTTGCCTAAGGAAGCTCTGATCGAATCGTGACACGGCATCTTGCGGGGTAAAATCGTCCATTTCTGCGTTACAAACCTTCCCCCTATAGCCTTGCTATTGGGTGCGGCTTGCGCCTTGAACTGAACAATTTTACATGACAATTTGCTCGCGCCAGATTCAATCAGAGCTTCCCTAAGTGTTGCTGGCAATACTAAAGAGTAACCGATCAATGTAACCCGTTTATTTTATCGCTAAGTGACGCCCAATAACAGGGCCTTGTGCGATGGCGGCCAAAATCCGCATCAATATCTTTCACCAACAGAGTCCGCCTTAGGGTCTCTCAATCTCCCGGGCCGAACATAGGGTGGAAACAAAAGGGTTTCAGAAAGACACGTCCCTGGTCAGAAAATCATTTAGTGACAATTTTTGGCGGAGAGTTCCAAACGCGAGCGTGCTCAGGCCTGAACTATTCAGACTGGATAAATAATGGCACGGAAATGGCACTAGCAAACAACTCGGACCTATCTGCTGCCAATTTGTTACTTATAATGGCTGCGAGTAAGGACTGCAACACGCTATGCGGAAACAAGCCACTTCACCAGCCTGACAAACTGAACAGGCGCACTCGATCACTGGCAAGGGGGGAAATCTGTGACTGATAACAAACTGGACACCCATGCCTTGCAACGCAGGCAACTGCCCGACATCACTTTCAGGTATCGCCTGGTGGGCATGGGCCTGGGTGGTTTACCCATCGCTGCCGTGCTGGTTGAGAACGCCTCCGGACTGCCCTACTGGCTATGGCTGATTGGCTCCTGCTATGTATGGCCATGGTTGGCTCTGCTCTGGGCCAAAAACAGCAAAGACCCGTTTGCCACCGAACGCCGCAACCTGACCCTCGATTCCTTTATAGCCGGTACCTGGGTGTCCTTGCTGCATTTCAACCTATTGCCTTCAATGATGCTGCTGGTGATTACCTCTGCAGACAAAATCAGCACCGGCATCAAGCACCTCTGGCTGTATTCTCTGCCATTTATCCTGGCTGGCATCGCCCTGGGCGGGCTGCTGACGGGTTTTGCCTTTCAGCCGGAGACCAGCATGGCGGTAATACTGGCTACCCTGCCCATCATGAGTCTGCACACTCTGGCTGTGAGTTACGGCACTTCCCGGCTGGTTCGCAAGGTAAGTAAACAGAACCGGAAACTGACGGTACTCAGCCAGACCGATTTTTTGACCGGCATGTTCAACCGGGGCCAATGGCAGAAGCTGGCCACCCAATGCCTTGAAGCGAGGCAGAAATCACCAGACACCAATGCTTCCAACCTGATTCTGGTGGATGTGGACAAATTCAAAGCCATCAATGACACTTATGGCCATTCGGTGGGCGATGATGTGCTCAAGGCCATCGCCAAAGCCATTACCACAAACGCCGGGCCAAAAAGTCTGCAAGCACGGCTCGGTGGTGATGAATTTGCCATTATCGTTCCCTTGGGGCTGGCCAAGGCCAAAGATGTGGCCAAAGCCATCCGCACAGCGGTTAAGGCGATCCGCTTGGCCGGGCACTCTGAACTGCGCTGCTCAGTCAGCACGGGCGTGGCGGAAAACAGCGTATTGCACCGTTCGCTGCGCCAATGGTTTGATCAGGCTGATCAGGACCTGTACCGCCAGAAAGTGCGCAAAAAACAGGCTCTAACGCCGTAGTCCACCCGGTTGCTTACCGACTTTGTCTGACCCACTTGGCAAAGTAAGCCCAAAAGCAATAAGCCCGCCACCTCAACAGGTTTTCTGTTGCCGGCTTGATAAAATACTATTATTTCTTATCAGGCAAAACATCATGGCAAACACGCAGGATTCCGTTGAACTGACGGTAAAAAAAACCATTCAACCGCCGCTGAAAGCCTTGCGAGTACACGGCCCTGAGGCCGGTGAATTCCTGAATCGGCTGGTCATCAGTGAATTGGACCCCGCGCCAGCACTGCCTTTTACCGGCATTTGCAACCCCAAAGGACGGCTGCTGTATACCTTCTGGTTGCTCCCTCTGGCCAAAAACGACTACCTGCTCTTTACCGACCCGCAACTGGATGAAGCACTCAAGAACTTTCTTCTCATGCGGGTATTTCGCAGTCAGGTGCATGTCGAGCCGGCCGATACCTGGCTCCTGCGCCTGGAAACCAAGGCCGATGGTAAACCGGAAGCCGTGGCCGAGCCTAAACCCGATAGCAGCCAGAAAGACAACCAAAGCGCTGCCATATCCCAGGCCGAGGAAGCCCAACGCATGAAAGACTACTGGCTGTGGTTGCTAAAACACCACCTGCCCTGGATTCAGCCAGCAAGCCAGGGCCTGTTCATTCCCCAGCAACTGGACCTCCAACGTCATGGAGTGGTCAGCGTCGATAAAGGCTGCTACCCGGGACAGGAAATTATTGCCCGACTGCATTTTCTGGGCAAAAACAAAAAACACCTTTATCACTGTCAGCTGGAAGCTTCATCGCTGGATGAGAAACTAACAAAGCCTGTTGAAATAAGCGTCATCGGCAAAGACGTGCCATTTTGTGATGAAAGCGAAATCGCTACCTTCGCCAGTCCCATCATCACCGCTGACTCCGGACAGGCCCATTTTCAACTGGTGGCGAAAAACCCGCCTCAATGCCTCCTGTTCCAGGGACGGAAGGTGACGGTAAATTGTTATCGCAGACAACCCCGCCCAACTGGTAACGCGAACTAGCCACTGATGTGCCGACGGAATTGTTAAAAACCGTTAACCGTGGTAAGTTTAGCGACCTGTCTCTTATACACATCTGAC
>WGBZ01000250.1 GCA_015494035.1 Lysobacterales bacterium
CTGCTGCCTGAGGGGGAAATCATGCCCATTTTCGATGCCGCCATGCAATACAAACAACGTGGCGAGCCGCTGGTGGTGATTGCCGGCAAGGAATACGGCACCGGTTCTTCCCGTGACTGGGCCGCCAAAGGCACCAACCTGTTGGGCGTCAAGGCGGTACTGGCCGAAAGCTTCGAACGCATTCACCGCTCCAACCTGGTAGGCATGGGCGTGCTGCCGTTACAATTCAAGGCTGGCGATAACGCCCAGAGCCTGGGACTGACCGGTTATGAACGCTATGACATCACCGGCCTGGAAGAAGGTGGAAAAGCCGTGCAGGTCACGGCAACGGACGATAATGGCCAGCAAAAAACCTTCGAAGCCGTGGTACGCATCGACACACCGAAAGAATGGCAATATTACAAAAACGGTGGCATCCTGCGCTACGTGCTGAAGGAGCTTGCCGCCTGATCGGACTGACAAAGCCCGTAGACAAAAAACCGGTCATCTGGCCGGTTTTTTCTATAGGAAACCAAACAGCCCCGGATTCCGGGGCTTTTTGCAGCGTGCTGGGCGCACCCAATCAGGTGCGTGGACAATATAACCTAGAACGGGATGTCGTCGTCGAAGTCGTCCATGGGCGGTGTTTGTGCCGGGGGATTATTGTAGCCGCCCTGTTGCTGTTGTGGCCGTTGTTGGCGTTGGGGCGCGGCTGGCGCTCCGCCAAAGGGGGCCTGGCCGCCGGAAGGGTTGCTGCCCAGCATTTGCATTTCATTGGCGACGATTTCGGTGGTGTAGCGATCCATGCCGTTTTTGTCCTGCCATTTGCGGGTTTGCAGCTTGCCTTCAATGTAGACCTGTCGGCCCTTGCGCAGGTATTCGCCCGCGATTTCCGCCAGGCGCCCGAAAAACACAATGCGGTGCCATTCGGTTTTTTCCTGCTTCTGGCCGGTGTTTTTGTCTGTCCATGATTCGGTGGTGGCCACCGTAATGTTGGTGACGGCTGATCCATTGGTGGTGGTGCGCACTTCCGGGTCCTGGCCCAGGTTGCCCACCAGAATGACTTTATTGATGCCTCTTGCCATAATCTCGTTACTCGTAAATTAACAGTTTTAATGAGTGATGATGTCGCTGCCGCTGGTTGCGGCAACGCCAGTGAATTGTAGCACGCAGCCAGTGGCTTACGGGGGAGGAAGTGGCCCACGACCGGCATCCGGGTTCCTAACTTCAGGCCTGCTCTGGCTGATGCACCCTGCGATTGACCAGCCACACCAGGGCCGCGGTCACCAGCACCAGTGCGGCGGTGCCAAAAAAGACGCTTTCATAGCCATTTCGCATGAGGTAACCAGCCAGTGCCGAACCCACAAAGGCGCCGATAAACTGGCTGGAGGAATACATGCCCATGGCCGCGCCGCGAAATTTTTCCCCCGCCAGTCGCGACAGCCAGGCAGGCATGCCCGCTTCCAGAAAATTGAACATACCAAAGAACAGCACCAGCACCGCTGCCACGGTCACAATGGAACGAAGCGCAAAGGGCATCATCAACTGGGACAGGCCCAGCCCCAGGAGCCCGGAAAAAATGTACTGCGCGTGGCGACCAGATTTCTCCATTTTGATGATCAGTGGCAACATGATGCCCACCGACAGCACCAATACCGGCAAGTACAGGCGTCCGTGCAGTTCCGGCGGAAAGTGCAGTTTTTCATTCAGGGCCAAGGGCAAAGCGACAAACATGGCCGTCATAACCGCGTGCAGCACAAACACGGACATATCCAGCGCCAGCAACTGCGGGTTTTTGAGGGTGCTGATGAGTTCAGCCAGCGAAAAGCGGGTACTTTTGTGCCGCTTGGGCTCGGTCACAAACAGGTGCAGCTGAATCAGCGCCAGGGTGGCCAGCACCGCGGTCAGCCAGAACAGGCCGGACATGCCGATTCTGGCATACAGCACCGGCCCGGTGATAAAGGCCAGCATGAAGGCCGCACCGATGCTCATGCCAATAATGGCCATGACCCGCCCACGCACTTCTTCGCGGCTGATGTCGGCCACCAGCGCCATGCCCACTGAGGCGATGGCTCCCATGCCCTGCACCGCCCGGCCAATGATAATGGTGTGAATGTCGGTGGCGGTGGCGGCAATGATGCTGCCGATAATAAAAAACAACAGGCCGACGGTAAGCACCGGCTTGCGGCCAAAAATATCCGACAGCAGCCCCATGGGAATCTGCAACAGGGCCTGGGTCAGGCCGTATATGCCCAGTGCCATGCCAATAAGCATGGGCGTGCTGTGTGGCAGGGATTTCGCGTAAACCGAAAACACGGGCATGATCAGAAACAGCCCGTACATGCGCAGGGCAATGAGGATGGCCACGCTGACCGCTGCGCGTTTTTCTTCCGGCAACAAGGCAACGCGGTGGCTGGAACGTTCAGTTTTTGACATGACAGGTTTCCTTATGGGGCATTGCTTCAGTGTTAGCTGGCCAGTTGCTCGTTACCGGCCACGGGTGTCAGGAATGACTGGTAGGCCGGTACGCGGCCATGCACCACGTCCTGATACAGCTGTTTGATTTGTGCTGTTATGGGGCCAACTTGCCCATTTCCAATGGGCTGATCGTTGATGGAGCCGATGGGTGTGACTTCCACTGCGGTGCCGGTGAAAAAGGCTTCATCGGCTTGCAGGGCGTCTTCCAGCCTCAGGTTCCTTTCTTCCACCGGCAAACCCTGATCCCTGGCCAGTTGCATGATGGTGGCGCGGGTGATGCCGGGCAGGATGTGCCCCAGTGGCGGGGTCAGCAATTTGCCATCGGCGACAATAAAAAAGTTTTCCCCTGCCCCTTCGGCAATGTGGTCATCGGCCGTTAGAAACAGGGCTTCGTGGTAATGGGTGTTCTGGATTTCCAGCGAGGACAAGATGCCATTGACATAGTGACCGCAGATTTTGGCATCAATGACCGTGGCTTCGGGGTTGATGCGGCGGTACTTGCTGACCTTGATATCGATCAGTTCATGGGCAAAATACGCATCCCATTCCCAGCAGGCAATAGCCAGCTCATTGGGGTTGCCCTTGGCGGAGACGCCCAGTTCCCCAAAACCAAAATAGGCAATGGGGCGAATGTAGCCATAATTGAGGCCATTGCGGCGCACGGTCTCGACGATGGCATCAAAAATGGCCGGCCCGTCCCAGGGCAGGTCCATGCCCAGTACGCCGCAGGAATACACCAGCCGGTCCACGTGTTCTTGCAAGCGGAAAATCGCCGGGCCTTTTTCGGTCGGGTACAGGCGAATGCCTTCAAAGGCCCCACCGCCGTAATGCAAGGTGTGGGTCAAAACGTGAGTGAGTGCGTCGTCCCACTGAATCAGCTGGCCGTTTTTCCATATCCAGGGTGTTTTTTTCATGCGTTTTCTGCCAATAGGTTGCGAGTAAAAGAAGGGCCGGGTTCTGCAAACTATAACCGCAGGCCCAGCAATGTGCCCTGACGGATGGCGCGTTTGGCATCCAGTTCACCGGCCTTGTCGGCACCACCGATAACATGCACAGGCATGTCCTCCGGCAGCCCGGGCAACAGGTCGCGCACGGACTCCTGTCCGGCACAGACAATGACATTGTCCACCGGCAGCAGGAGCGGCTTTTCATCCTTGATCAAGTGCAAGCCGGCCTCGTCAATTTTTTCATACTGCACGCCAATCAGTGTCTTGACGCCGCGTTTGCGCAAGGACAGACGGTGAATCCAGCCAGTGGTTTTGCCCAGCGTCTTGCCGGGTTTGGTGGTTTTGCGTTGCAACAGCCAGATTTCCCGTGGGCTCGGGCTGTGCTGGGCATCGGTCAGACCACCCTCGGTTTTGACTTCCGGATCAATGCCCCATTCGCGGCAGAATGCCTGCGGGTCTTCATACACGGCCGGATTGCTTTCGGACAACAGCTCGGCCACATCGAAGCCGATGCCACCGGCGCCAATGATGGCCACTTTCTGACCGGCTTCACGCCGCCCGGCAATCAGGTCATTGTATACAATCACTTTGGGATGGTCTATGCCCGGAATGGGCGGAACCCGGGGTTTAACACCCGTGGCCAGCACAACCTGGTCGAAATTTTTCAGCGCTTCAGCCGAGGCTACCGTATTGAACCGCATGTCCACCCCGTAACGCTGCATTTCTTCGCAGAAATAACGAATGGTGTTTTCAAACTCGGCCTTGCCGGGAATGCGCGCGGCCAGTTTGAACTGCCCACCGGGTTGACCCGATGCTTCAAACAACGTGACTTTGTGTCCGCGCTCTGCCAGGGTTTTGGCCGCACTCATGCCCGCTGGCCCGGCACCGACCACGGCAATTTGCTGCGGTTTTTCCGTTGGCTTGACCGTGTATTCAGTTTCGTAGCACGCCAGGGGATTGACCAGACAGGTGGCGCGTTGTTTCCGGAAAACGTGATCCAGGCAGGCCTGATTGCAGGCAATGCAGGTGTTGATGCGTTGCGGCAGGCCCAGCCGGACTTTCTTGACGAAATCCGGGTCAGCAAGAAAGGGCCGCGCCATGGAAACCATATCGGCCTGTTCACTGGCGATAATGTTTTCGGCCACCGCCGGATCGTTGATACGGTTGGTGGCAATCAATGGAATATCCAGC
>WGBZ01000251.1 GCA_015494035.1 Lysobacterales bacterium
ATGAAGAAGTGGGGGGACAGTGTCCAAAAACCATGCAAGTCCTTGAGCAATTACCGCTGGTCAGGTTGGCCGAACACGCACCCGAGGCGTTTTTTTCCATCCTCCGGCCCAGTACTTACATTCCGCCACATTTCGGCCTGTCCAACCTGAAGTTGACTGTGCACCTGGGGCTGGATATTCCCGCCCATTGCGCCATCAAGGTGGGAGAGGAACAGCGCGGCTGGCAACCGGGCGGAGTGCTGGTGTTTGATGACAGTTTCCGGCATGAGGCCTGGAACCGTTCCGGTCAGGACAGGGCAGTGCTGATTACGGAAATCTGGCACCCGGATATTCGACCTGAAGAACAACAGGCCCTGGCGGCCATTATGGAAGAGCAGGCCGGTTATAATCAGCAGCTGGCGGCCGAAGAATGGCCGCGACTGGTGGCAGCGATCGAGCAGACACTTGCTGAAGCCGACGCTGGCCGGGATTGATTGTCGCCATTGCGTTGCCAGCTAATTAGGGCAGCGGGTAGATTTAAGTTTAGCCCCATCAGGAGTTCACATGCACAGCCAGACCATTGCCCTGGGCGTCAACATTGATCACGTGGCCACGCTGCGAAATGCACGCGGTGTGGCGTATCCAGACCCGCTTCAGGCGGCTTTTGTGGCCGAACAGGCCGGGGCGGATGCCATCACCATCCACCTGCGTGAAGACCGTCGCCACATCACCGATCGCGATGTAAGTCTGCTACGGGAAACCCTGCAGACGCGCATGAACCTGGAGATGGCTGTCACCGATGAAATGCGGGACATTGCCTTGCATATTCGTCCCGAAGACGTGTGTCTGGTGCCGGAAAAACGCGAGGAAATCACCACCGAAGGCGGGCTGGATGTGGTGGGAGGTTTTGACGCCATTGCCAGTCATTGTCGCACCCTGGCCGAGGCCGGCATCCGGGTGTCGCTGTTCATTGACCCGGAAGCCGGGCAGATTCAGGCCGCCCGCGATTGCGGCGCACCGGTGATCGAACTGCACACTGGCGCCTACGCCAATGCCGTTGCCGAAAGCGAGCGCACCACGGAACTGGTCCGGATTGAACAAGCCGCAGTGCTGGCCGACTCCCTCGGCCTGCAGATCAACGCCGGTCATGGCCTGCATTATCACAACGTGCAGCCCATTGCCGCCATTGAGCCAATTCGGGAACTGAATATCGGTCATGCCATCATTGCCCGCTCGGTTTTTTCCGGCCTGGCTGCAGCGGTGGCAGACATGAAACGCCTGATGCTGGCTGCCCGTCAGGGAAGCTCTGATTGAATCTGGACGAAGCAGATTATGCTGGAAATGTTTGAGAACAAGGCGAAGTCCGTAGCCAATAGCAAGCTATTGGCAATGACTTCAACACGGTTATCGGACATTTCAGGTGTGAGAAGCGAGTTCATGATTCGATCAGAGCTTCCTTAGTGGCTGAGTGCCTTCAGCACCTCGGCGGTGGCGGTTTCCACCCGCTGCAGGGCTTCGTCCCAGGCGGCTGGCTGGCTGGCCGGGTCTTTGATTACATTGCTGTAGTGGCGCAGTTGCTGACCAAGGTGGGTGGCGCCACAGAAACTGGCCGAACCCAGCATGCGGTGTAGCAGTTCGCGCAAGGCCAGGGTATCGCGCGCACTGTTTAATTGCCGCATTTGCACTAACTGGCCGGGCAATTCCTTTTTCAGCATGGCCTGCAGGTGTTGGGCAATTTGTGCGTCCTGTCCGGTGGCGGCCAGGGCCTGCTGGCGATCAATGGCCGGCGGGTGAACCGCTTGCTCCGCTTCTGGCGACTGCCGGGTGTGTGCATTTTTTGTTTGTCCGCTGTTGTTGGCTGTTTCGGCTTTCGGGCCAGGCACAAAGCGTGCCACCAGTGCCAGCAGGTTTTGCCGGGGCACGGGCTTAATCAAAAAATCATCAAACAGGGCAACCCTGTCTTTGTCCAGCGATTCGGCGGAAATGGCCACTACCGGTGTCTGGCGGTTCAGTGTCGACTGGCCACGCA
>WGBZ01000252.1 GCA_015494035.1 Lysobacterales bacterium
CCTTTTGAAAACGACCTTCGGCTTCTTTGGTCACTTTGTTAACGGTCTTTTTAGCCTGTTTTTCCAGGTCTTTTTCGAACTTTTCGCCTTCTTTGGCCAGTTGCTTCAGTGTTTTTTCACTGTCTTGCAACAGCTTCTCGCCTTCTTTGCGGGCAATGGCAATCAGGCCCAGACCGGCCAGAAACAGGTTTTTGGCTGTTTCAATCAACGGCTCGACTGTTTTTTCCACTTTCTCAATAATCGGTTCAATGTTCTTTTCAACAACATTGATGTTCTTTTCGATGTCTTTCTTCAGTTCGTTGGCTTTCTTTTCGATAGTCATGTCAACCTCCATTCGTTGCGCCTGTCTTCGTTATGGGGAATAATACGGTCAAGGTCTAGAGCAATCACACTAAAAACGGGCCTTTCTTCAAAAAAAGGAATGCACCATGCCCATACCTGACTGGCAAGCCACACCCACCGATTTTCTCTGCGCCTTTGACACCAGCGTGTTGAAGGAAAAATGGGAACAATTGCACGCACCAGACCTGATGCCATGGCCCGAAGACATGGACTGGCTGGAAGCCGGACAACAACAGACGCTTATCAATGGCTGGATCGCCTATCACCAGGGCAACTTTGCCAACGCCTGGCACATCGGCCAGAAACTGGGACCAGCAGGCGCGGCGCTGATGGCCAAAGCCGCAGCGGCCTACACGGATTACGTCTGTGATGATGAAAACCAGGCCATCAACATCCTGAAAAGCACTTTCGATCAAGCCAGTCAACATGCGAAGGAATGGGACGATGACCCCAATGCCCTGTTCGCAGCGGCCCTTTCCGGCGGCCGCTACAGCCAGAAAATATCCATTGCCAAGGCATTGACCATGGGCTTGGGCGGACAGATCAAGGCGTTGCTGGATGAAGCATTGGCCCTGGCCGAGGATCATGCCGAAGCCCACACCGCCAGCGGCCTGTACCACGCCGAAATCATCAACAAGATCGGCGCCACCATTGGTCGACTCACCTATGGTGCTTCAGCAAAGCAGGCCCTTCACCACTTTGACCGTTCCATGGAACTGGCCGGCGACGTGCCCATCACGGCCATTGAATACGCCAATGGCCTGCTGTTGCTGCACGGCGACAAGGGGGCTGCGCAAGCCCGGGAACTTTATGCCCACGCAGCCGATTGCGAGGCGCTGGACAGTGTGCAGAGCCTTGATAAGGCCTGGGCGGCAGCTCAATTGACTGATTAACCCACATCCTTTTTTTTGCGCTTTTCTTGTCAATTCTGCTTTTTTTAACTGGCCATCTGGATTGACTAAAGTCAAGGCAAAGCAGGCACCCTCTTCTTAACATAGCGGCCTTCCACCAACAGGTTTTCCCGGTGTCATCCATGCCATACGCGCTTTTCAATCTGGGCTTTCGTGTTTTCTTTCTCCTGGCTGCTCTTTACTCGGTGTTGGCCATGGCCTTGTGGATTGGACCACGATTTCTCAGCCAGACCCTGTGGCACGCCCATGAGATGGTCTTTGGTTACGCCATGGCCGTGGTGGCGGGCTTTCTGCTCACCGCCGTGCGAAACTGGACCGGCCAAAAAACGCCCCACGGACTCCCCCTGGCATTACTGGCTGCCTGCTGGCTGGCCGCCAGGCTGTTGATGGGTTTTGAAAGTACCCAGGCCATGGGTGCTTTCCTTGATCTGTTTTTTCAAGCCGGCCTTTTTATCGCCATTGCGCGGCCAATACGTGCGGTGCGCCAATGGCGGCAACTGCCGGCGTTAATGAGTGTACTGGGCGTGATGGCCGGCCAGGTTGTGTTTCTGGCCGGTCTGCTGGGCTCGCGGCAATCACTGGCATTAAACGGCACGCTGCTGGGTTTTTATGCGCTCATCGGCCTGATGTTAATCATTACCGGGCGCATCGTGCCGTTTTTCACACGCAGCGGTCTGGGGTTAACAGAAGCGCCCGAACCCGTCGCCTGGGTGGAACGGCTGCTGTTGCCCCTGTTTGCAGTGTTTGTGCTGTTTGCCGTGCTCGATACTAACCACGTCATCACCCGAGGCCTGGCAGTGGCGCTGGCGCTGCTAAACGGGATTCGTCTGCGGTACTGGTATCAACCCGGCATTATCCGGAAACCGCTGCTGTGGGTGCTTGACCTCGCCTACGCCTGGCTGGTGATCGGCTTTGGCCTGCTGGGCACGGGCCAGTTCCAATTGGGGCTGCATGCGCTGGCTGCAGGTGGGCTTGGCGGTTTGACCCTCGGCATGATGAGCCGGGTCAGTCTGGGGCACACCGGTCGCAGCATTCATCGCCCGCCGATGATTGTGGGCTGGCTTTTTGGCCTGGTTTTTGTGGCTGCGGCCTTGCGCGTATTGATGCCCTTGCTGTGGCCTGAATACAGTCTGCTCTGGTATCGCCTGGCGGGGGCAAGCTGGATACTGGCTTTCAGCGGCTTTGCGCTGGTTTACGCGCCCATGCTGATCCAGCCACGCGCTGATGGCAAACCCGGCTAGTCACCCAGTTCAGCGCAGAACAAAACTACCCAAGAAAGCTCTCAGAAGCGGGTTCCGAGGACATAACCTACGGGGTGCTGTTATCCCCGCATTGATAGGGATCGGCAATGCCAAGTTCGGCCAGGAGCGCCACTTCCCTGTCTTCCATGCGTTGGGCATCGTCCTCGGCCACGTGGTCATAACCCAACAAGTGTAAAACACCATGAATCACCAGATGCGCCCAGTGATGGGCCAGTGGCTTATGTTGAGCGGTGGCTTCCTGCGCCACCACTTCGGCACAGATAGCCAGATCGCCAAGTATCGGTAGCGCCAGCTCTTCTGGCCAGTCGGCGGGAAATGAAAGCACATTGGTTGGCTTGTCCTTGCCGCGGTAGTTGCGATTCAGGGCCTGGCTTTCCTCTGCTGAAACGATTTTGAGGCTCACCGGTGGCTCGGCGCCCGGCTGACTCCAACGCTTCGGGTCTTCATGGCGCAACGCCGTGGCCACCCAGCGCTGAAAGTCTTCGGCCGCTGGCACTGGCAAGGACTCAGGATTGAGAATCTCAACCCACACCGGTTGCGGCGAGGTGTCGCCCGAATCCGGCATGGGCTGCGTGTGCGTTTCGCGACGGCCAGCGGAATCAGTCATGTTTGCCTTCGTAAGCGCGAATGATGTCCTGCACCAGCGAATGACGCACCACGTCCTTGGGCTTGAACCAACTGAAACTGATGCCGTCAATGCCATGCAAGACATCAATGGCGTGTTTCAGGCCGGACATCTGGCCACGGGGCAGATCCACCTGGGTCACGTCCCCGGTCACTACCACCGTGGTGCCAAAGCCGGTCCGGGTCAGGAACATTTTCATTTGCTCAGTGGTGGTGTTCTGGGCTTCGTCGAGAATCACAAAAGCATTATTGAGGGTGCGACCGCGCATAAAAGCCAAAGGCGCGACCTCAATGACTTTCTTTTCGATCATTTTCTCGACTTTCTGCGTGCCCAGCATGTCATATAGCGCGTCATACAGGGGCCGCAGGTAGGGGTCGACCTTGTCGGAGAGGTCGCCGGGCAGAAAGCCGAGGCGTTCGCCGGCTTCCACCGCCGGGCGCACCAGCACGATGCGTTGCACGTGATCGTTCTGAATGGCATCCACGGCCGCGGCCACCGCCAGAAAGGTCTTGCCGGTGCCGGCCGGGCCAATACCAAAATTAATGTCGTGAGTGAGGATGTTGTGCAGGTAACGTTTCTGGTTGGGCGAGCGGCCGGAAATGCTGCCGGCCTTGGTGCGAATCACCACGTCTTGTGGTTCAAACTCGGTATCGGCTTCAAAACCCTGAATGATGATGTGCACGGTATTCAACTCCAGGTCGCCATGGCTGGCTTCCTGCAACATCATTTTCAGCAGGGTTTCGGCTTTGTTGATATCACTGGGCTGGCCGCTGATCTGTACCTGATTGCCACGCGCCTGAATGGCGGTATCGGTTTTGTTGGCCAGCAGGCGGATGTTGGCGTCGTGTTGCCCGTAGAGCGACACCAGCGTGCTGTTGTTGTCTGTTTCCAGAGTGACGATTTTTTTCTGGTTCTGCGCCCTGGCCATCACAGCACCAACCGGCCACGCAGTGAATTGGGCATGGCCTCGGTGATGACCACATCCACCATCTGGCCAATCAGCCGCGCTGGCGCCACAAAGTTGACCACGCGGTTATTTTCCGTGCGTCCGGCGACCTCAGCCGGGTTCTTTTTCGAGGGCCGTTCAACCAGCACGCGCTGGGTGCTGCCGACCATGGCTTCGGAAATGGATCGGGCGTTGGCATTGATGGCCGCCTGCAAACGCTGCAGACGTACTTTTTTGACCGACAGGGGGATGTCGTCTTCCAGGCTGGCCGCCGGGGTACCCGGACGGCGGCTGTAAATAAAACTGAAGCTCTGGTCAAAGCCGATTTCATCAATCAGCTTCATGGTGTCTTCAAAGTCCTGATCGGTTTCGCCGGGAAAGCCGACAATAAAATCCGACGAAAGGCTGATGTCTGGACGCACCCGCCGCAGTTTGCGGATTTTCTGTTTGTATTCCAGCACGGTGTGGTTGCGTTTCATCATGGCCAGCACGCGATCGGAACCGCTTTGCACCGGCAAATGCAGGTAATTGGCCAGTTTGGGCACGTCGGCAAAGGCCTCAATCAGGCCATCGGTGAACTCCACCGGATGGCTGGTGGTAAAACGTATGCGTTCGATGCCGTCAATGGCCGCCACGTAGTGAATCAATAAAGCCAGGTCGCAGATTTCGCCGTTGGCCATTTCGCCACGATAGGCATTGACGTTCTGCCCCAGCAAGTTGATTTCCTTCACGCCCTGTTCGGCCAGTTGCAGAATTTCGGCCAGAATGCCATCCAGCGGGCGGCTTACCTCTTCC
>WGBZ01000253.1 GCA_015494035.1 Lysobacterales bacterium
ATCTTGTTGTATTCGGCCCGCAAGTCCTTGTCTTCAATGGGGTGATTTTTGAGGTAATCACTGAGCGCATTGGTGGCCATGGCCCGCAGGTGCAGGTATTGCAGCGTATTGACCTGATCCGGCGTCAGTGGCAGCTTTTTCTTCTGGGCCTCGCGCGCCATGGCCATCTCGGCTATCAGTCCTTCCAGGCCCTTGTTGATCGTGACCTCATCGGTTTTGGCAATGCCGTTGGCTTTCAGATAGGCCTTGAGCAGATCGGTGGTGACCGGTTCATCATTAACCACAGCAATGACTTCGCCGGTCTGGGCTGTTGTTTGCTGGTCACCGAGGGAGCCCTGACAGGCAAGCAAAGTCAGGGACAACAAAAAAAGAAGCGGGTATTTCATGGGTAATCCTTGTTTATTACTGTGAAAGGGAATGCATGGCATTATACGGGAATCGGGCGTCTGCTTTGCGGTCGCTGTGTTGAACAAAGGCAGGTGCAAGGCATCAATGGCTTCCCCTGACGACAATGCCGGTTAAAATAGCTCACCAACAACCTTTCATGAGGCACAACCATGAGCAACGTGACCATTTACCACAATCAGCGCTGTTCCAAATCCCGCGCAACCCTGGCATTGCTGCAGGAACGCGGCATCGAGCCACGGGTTATCAAATACCTGGAAAACCCGCCCAGCACCGATGAACTCAAGGCCATTCTGGAAAAACTGGGCCTGAGTCCGCGCGAACTGATGCGGCGCAAGGAGGCCGAATACACCGCGTTGGGGCTGGACAACCCGCAACTGGAAGACGATGAGCTGATTGCTGCCATGGTCAAGCACCCGAAGCTGATTGAACGCCCCATTGTGCTGGCAGGCGGCCAGGCGGCCATTGGGCGGCCACCGGAAAACGTGCTGGAGATTTTATAGCCCATGGCCAAAATCCTGATTCTTTACTACAGCAAGCACGGCAACACGGCCAAAATGGCGCGCCTGATCGGTCGCGGCGTGGCCTCGGTGCCTGACTGCGAAGCAGTCATTCGCTGCGTGCCCGAAACGCCCGCTGAAAGCGAAAATAGCCAGGATAACGCCGGCACGGATCTGCCGGTGAATCGCCGCGACCTGAGCGAATGCGACGGCCTGATTATTGGCAGCCCGGCGCGTTTTGGCAACATGGCAGCGCCATTGAAAATCTTTTTCGATGAAACCGGCGCGGAATGGTTTTCCGGCGCCCTCAGCGGCAAACCAGCCGGGGTATTCACCTCCAGTTCCAGCTTGCATGGCGGTCAGGAAACCACCTTGCTGACCATGATGCTGCCGTTGTTGCATCATGGCATGGTGATTGTGGGCTTGCCCTACAGCGAACCGGCGCTGCTGGACACCGCCAGCGGCGGCACGCCCTATGGTCCCAGCCACTGGTCAGGCAACGATTCCGAACGCGCCATTGACAGCGGCGAAAAATCCCTCTGCCTGGCGCTGGGCAAGCGCATCTCCACCCTGGCCAGGCAACTGAAAAACCACCCGACGGAGTAAAGCCCATGGCCACCTTCCAGCCCATCAACCTGTTTGCCGCAGTCGCCGACACGCCCCAACCAAGTGCGCCGGTGGAGGCTGATCTGGGCTGGATCAGCAACGCCCGTGACTGGCTGCCCGATGACTGGCAACCGGCCTGGGATGCCTTACAGTCCATTCCCGGACTGGCGCCAGTACTGATTCTGCTCACCGGCTGGGTGCTGGCAAAACTGGCTCAATGGCTGATGGCCCGCTCCATGGGCGCCCTTTCCCGCCGCACGCACACGCAGGTGGACGACAAGATCATCGCCCTGCTCAAACGCCCGTTATTCCTAACCGTGTTCCTGTTTTTCGCCGGCGTGGCCAGCAAAAGCCTGGGGCTGCCTGACGGGGCCGAACGCCTGGTACTGAAGGTGCTGTTAAGTCTGGTGATTCTGATCTGGACCAGCGCCGGCTTTGGTCTGCTGCATATCCTGCTGGAAGCCCTCAGCCGTAACCGGCATAAATACCGCATCATCACCCGCAAGACGCTACCACTGTTTGAATTGGTGGGGAAAATTGTGGTGGTGGCCATCAGCGCCTACGCGCTCATGCTGATTTGGGGCATCAACCCCACCGCCTGGCTGGCCTCGGCCGGCATCATCGGCATGGCCGTGGGCTTTGCCGCCAAGGATTCACTGGCCAACCTGTTCGGCGGCATTTTTGTGATTGCCGATGCGCCCTACAAAGTAGGTGATTTTGTGCAACTGGATTCCGGCGAACGCGGTCGCGTAACCCAGATTGGCCTGCGTTCCACGCGTATTCTGTCACGCGATGACATCGAAATCACGGTGCCCAACGCAGTCATGGCCAATTCCAAAATCATCAACGAAAATGGCGGCCGTTGGGAAAAGGAGCGCATCCGTGCCAAGGTGGGCGTGGCCTATGGCTCCGACGTGGATCAGGTCTGCGACATCCTGCTGGACATTGCCAAGCACACAGAGGACCTGTGCGACACGCCCGAGCCGCGCGTGCGCCTGCGGGGCTTTGGCGCCTCCAGCCTGGATTTTGAACTGCTGGGCTGGATTTCCGAACCAGTGTTGCGCGGTCGCATCCTGCACCAGCTATACATGAATATTTACAAGCGCTTTGCGGCCGAAGGCATCGAAATTCCCTACAGCAAGCACGATATCTATATCAAGGAACTGCCCGCTGACCAGTCAGGTAGCAGCGGGAATGTCTCACTATTGGAACAGGTACCAACGGCTGCAGATTCTTCTACTTCCCACTCATGAAGCCAGCCTGGCCACACCCCACCCATGACACCTGAAAAACCCACCCGGCAGCGAGCGCAAAAAGGCCGCCCAAAAGCCGCGCCTGCTCCCGCGCTGCCGGCCATCCAGGCCGCCAAAAACAGCCTGTTGCGTAAGGATTTCCACGCCCTGATGCGAGAGGCCAAAAGCCGCCGGGGGCAAAAGAGCGACCCGCAAAAACTCACCCAACGCCTGCAAAAGGCGCAACAACGCTACCGGCAGCGCTTAGGCCAGCGGCCAGCGGTGAGCTTCCCGCCAGCGTTGCCGGTCAGCCAGCA
>WGBZ01000254.1 GCA_015494035.1 Lysobacterales bacterium
GAAGAAATCCCAGCAACAACGACCTGATGAAGGCCAGCCGGCCACCCGCGCCTGGCGTTTTGGCTCCGGTACTCACCACGCTGCACAAGCGCATCGCGCCCGCTGGCCGGTGGTGCTTGGCTTGCTTTTTCTGCTGGCGTTGCTGGCCTGGGGTTTTGCCGATGAACTACGCAACGCCTGGCGGTCCTCCAGCCACACCACGCCGCCACCAGCTGGTCGAAAACCCTCGGAACCATCCCCGGCAGCGGCTCCCCGACAGTCCAACACGGTCCAGCCCCACCCGGAAAAAACCGACAGAGAAAAAGTGGACACGCTGAATCCGGACAGCGACACCGACACCGGCACCACTGGCCGGGCACAACCGGCCCTGCCCCGACCCGACCCGAATCAGGCCCGCGCATCCCTGTCGGCCCGACAACGGTTGGTAATAGACAAGCCGACTAATCAGGTTGACCAAGGAACCAACCGGGCCGGGAATGCCATGGCACAAACACAAAGCCGACCCACTGCACAGCCGATCCAACCGACCCATCCGACCCAATCGGCAGTGCAGCCAGCGACGGCACAGCACCGGCCGTTGGCTGATGCAATCGCCACTGGCCAAAAAAACCCGGGGTCGACACAGGACAGAAAAGCCGACCAGAACCGCCAGACGCCACAGGCGCCCGCCGGCGGGCAAAAATACCGCTACTTCTACCAGTTGCCCTTTGCCGTGCGCAAGCAACTGCCTGCGCTGACCTTGAGCATTCACGTCTACGATCAGAACCCGGCGCACCGCCTAGTGGTTATCAATGGTCTGGACCTGGGCATTGGCGACACCCTGGAAGGCAGCGACGTGGTGGTAAAGGACATTCTGCCTGAAGGCGCCCTGTTGCAAGCCGGCGGTGAAGTCTTTTTGCTGCCCACGCATCGCTGAATTCACGCACTGTGGCCCTCAAGTTTGCCACCAACACGCGCAAGCCGCTGCCCAAATTCAGCATTGGCTTTCTGCTTCTGAGTTTCGCCCTGACCTGGCTGGCACAGTCGCACCCGGAATGGCAATTGTTTGCCCGTTTTGCGATTTTGCCCGAGGCCTTTTTCACGGGTGAGCGCCTGAACCTGCACCAGTGGTACCGCCTGTTGACGGCCATCTTCCTGCACGCCAACTGGTTTCACTGGGCCGGTAATATGGTCATTTTTCTGCCGCTGGGCATTCATCTGGAACGCCACACCAACAGCCGCTGGTTTGCCTTTGTTTTTCTCTTTTCCGGCCTGGTGGGCAACGGGGTTTCGCTGGTGCTGCTGCGCGATTCGGGCCATTACCTGCTGGGTGCCAGCGGCGCCATTTCCGGTCTTCTGGGCGCCTGGCTACGGCTTTTTCCGCAAAAGCGGCTGCACGTGCTGATTCCCATTGGCCTCTACCTGCAAAAAGCCCGCGTGCCCATTTCTATTCTTATTCTGGTCTGGCTGGTGACGCAATTTGCCTTGCAATTGAACTCCCAAAGCTACCACATCGCCTGGTCGGCCCACATTGCGGGTTTTATTACCGGTTTTGTGCTGGCCTCGGTGGTACGGCCATGAATCGCCAGGAGTTAACCCAAGGGTCAACACGGTCACTTCCCCTTTTTTGCCCAGGCAGGCTAAAATAGCCCTATGAACTCAGCACACATTCTGGTGGTGGACGACGAACCCGATATCCGGGCACTGATCTCTGACATCCTCAGTGACGAAGGCTATCAGGTCACCACCGCGGCTGATGGCAACGAGGCCGACAAGGCCCTTGGCCGCCAGCGCCCCGATGTAGTACTGCTCGATATCTGGATGCCGGATATCGATGGTATCAGCCTGATGAAACGCTGGCTGCACCCCAACCGCAACGGCAGCACGCGGCCCGGCGCCATCGTTATGATGTCCGGCCATGGCACGGTGGAAACGGCCGTTGAAGCCACCCGATTGGGTGCCTGTGACTTCATTGAAAAGCCCATCTCCCTGGCCAAGTTGCTGCAAACCGTCGAGGACGCCCTGAAAGTCGCGCACCCGACCACTGAATCTACACCCCCGCCGCCAGCTGCGGCCCTGGAACCCATCGGCAATAGCCCGGCCATGCGCGCCATCCGGGAAGCCCTGACCAAACTGGCCAAAACACATAACCATGTGCTTTTCCAGGGCGAAGCCGGCACCGGCAAACTGACCCTGGGGCGCTGGCTGCATCGCCAACGACACGGCGAACAAGCACCGGCGGTGGTTGTGGACGGTCTGAATCTGAATGACGACAACTTCGAGCAGGTGCTGTTTGCCCCCGGCGGGCTGCTGGAACAGGCGGCCCATGGCAGCCTGATACTGACCAACGCCGACTGCCTGACAGAAAAGCAGCAGAATGCCTGGCTATCCGTCCTGAAACATAAACAGTACCCGGCCGCCGGTAG
>WGBZ01000255.1 GCA_015494035.1 Lysobacterales bacterium
ACCGCACGTAATAGCAAGGCTATTGCGAAGGTTTGCAACGCAGAAATGGATGACTTTACGCCGCAAGATGCCGTGTCACGATTCAATCAGAGCCTCCTTAGGTGAATACCCACAGGCGATGTGCGACGTAGTTGAAAACCGTGAGAATGGCGGTGGTGACCAGTTGCGCCCACCACAGCGGCAAGAAGTGCATCAGGCCGGCCAGCAAAGCGGCATTCAGCGCCATTTGCAAGGCCAGCACCAACACGAAGCGCCAAGCGGCGGCCGGCACACTGGACTGGGGCGCAAAGACGTGAAAATAGGACAGGAAAAAGCGCGTCACCGCACCGGCCACAAAGCCAAGGCTGGAGGCTGCCAACGGGCTCAGGCCGGCTTTCAGCAAGGCCCACATGATCAGGTAATGCACGCCAGTGGCCATGGCGCCGGTAATAACATGGGCCACAAAGCCCACGGACCAGTTGTATCGCATGCCGGTTTCCGTCAAAACGGGCATTATACCCATCGCCATGCCGTTCGCCCACACGGGCATGAACCGCTCTTTGCCCGTACGGGTCACCGAAGCCAAAATCACTGCCGGTTTTTTTGCAACAGAAGGCAAATCCTGCTTTAGGGAAGCTCTGGTTGAATCTGGCGCGATCAGATTGTCGTGTAAAATTGTTCAGTTCAAGGCGCAAGCCGCACGCAATAGCAAGCTATTGTGAAGGTTTGCAACACAGAAATGGACGATTTTACGCCGCAAGATGCCGTGTCACGATTCGATCAGCGCTTCCCTAGGCGAGTGAAACACACCCCGGCAATCGCGGTACAATGGCCGCAACACACACGTGAGGGGCACCATGCAATTCATTCAACCAGCACCGGGCATCAAACACCCTTACCTGGATGACCGCCTGTTGCGCTCCTGGATGCGCTACCGCCTGCCGGCCAGCTTGCGCAGTCAGTACAAGGCCAGCTGGCTGGCTTTGGGCGAATCGGCCATTCACACGCTGCAGGCCCTGAAACAGGAAGACCCCAAGGCCGAACCGGCCGTGACCCATTTTGACCCCTGGGGCCAGCGCATTGACCGCCTGCACACGCCGGCCATCTGGAAAGCCGCACGCGAAGTAGCCAGGGAACACAACCTGGTAGGCCTGGCCTATGAACCGGAACTGGGCGTGTATGGCCGCCTGATCCAGATGAGCCACGTTTACCTGTATGCGCCGGAAAGCGAGTTTTTTGCCTGCCCGCTGGCCATGACAGACGGCGTGGCCAATGTCCTGCAGCGCAGCGGCCACCCGGCCCTGACCCGGCGTGCCCTGCCACGATTGACCGGTCGCCACGAAGAATTCTGGACCGCCGGGCAATGGATGACCGAAACCACCGGCGGATCGGATTTATCCGGCTTGCAGACCACCGCGCGTCTGGACGAGCACGGCCTGTGGCGATTGCACGGGCAAAAATGGTTTGTTTCGGCCATCGACAGCGACGCCGCGCTGGCACTGGCGCGGGTACAGAAGAGTCATCAGCCACACAGCGGCCCGCTGGCGGTGTTTTACGTGGAGCCACGCAAGAAGGATGGCCGCTGGCGTAACCTGAACATTCTGCGCCTGAAGGACAAACTGGGCACCCGCGTGCTGCCCACCGCCGAAGTGCAGCTCAATGGCACACCGGCTGAACCGGTCAAGGGCCTGGACAACGGCATCCGCACCATCGCGCCCTTGCTGAACGTGTCGCGGCTGTGGAACAGCATCTGTGCCGTGGCACAAATGCGCAAGGGCATCGCCCTGGCCAGGGACTGGGGCAACAAGCGCGTGGTGGGTGGCCAGCCCTTGCTGGAATGGCCCGCTTTCCAGCGCAGTCTGGGGCGTTTGCAGGCCGAACAGGAAATGGGCTTCCACCTGAGCTTTTATGCCGCTGAGATGATGGGGCAAGCCGAGTGCGGCAAGCTGTCTGAAGCCGAAAATCACCTCTTGCGTCTGCTCATCACGGCCACCAAAATGTTTACCGGTAAGCAGGCCTGGCAGGTGACCACGCAACTGATCGAATTGTTTGGTGGCGCCGGCTACGTGGAAGACACCGGCCTGCCGCAACTGGCGCGTGATGCGCGGGTGTTTTCCATCTGGGAAGGCACCAGCGACGTGCTGTCGCTGGACTTTGTCCAGCAGCTGATGCGCAAAGACGGGCTGGACCTGTGGCTGCAAACCATTCTGGCCAACCTGGGCGAGGTGCAATTGCCTGCTACCACGGTACTAAAACAATGGCTGATCGATGCCTGTCAGGAGATCCGCCTGTGGCTGGATCGTAACGGCAGTGATAAGGCGCTGTTGCAAGCTTGTGCCAACGAACTGACCACGCGCCTGGCGTCGTTGATGGCCCTGTCCCTGGGGCTGCAGTACGGGCAGTGGGCGCATGAACGCGAATCGGACC
>WGBZ01000256.1 GCA_015494035.1 Lysobacterales bacterium
ATTGCCATTGCCAGCAAACTGGCGGAACTCCTAAGGAAGCGCTGATTGAATCTGGACGAAGCAGATTATGCCGGAAATGTTCGAGAACAAGGCGAAGTTCGCAGCCAATAACAGGCTATTGGCAAGGACTTCAACACAGTTATCGGACATTTCAGGCATGAGAAGCGAGTTCACGATTCGATCAGAGCTTCCCCGGGAAGCGCTGATTGAATCTGGCGCGAGCAGATTGTCGTGGAAAATTGTTCAGTTCAAGGCGAAAGCCGCACGCAATAGCAAGGCTATTGTGAAGGTTTGCAACGCAGAAATGGACGATTTGACGCCGCAAGATGCCGTGTCACGATTCGATCAGAGCTTCCCTAACAGACAAGACAGACAAGCCGACGGCACGCTGATTTTACCGACTTTAACGCTTTTTTATCCGGCCGGCGCTTATACTCAAGCCATTGCTGGCAAAGGGGTCGCCGTGAAGCGTTTGTTTTTATTTCTGGCCAAAAGCGTCCTGGCAAGCGGCTTCAGTGTCGGCCTGGCCGGGGCGGTTGTCGTGACCGATGGTGATGATTGGTCATTGCCGGGGTGGGTGGCGCCGGTGAGCGATTACGTTTTTTATTCCGAAGACGCCAACCCGGCATTTCATATCAACACGCACGTCATCGATGTGACCTGGCGGCAGCTAAACCCGTCGCCGGGCGTTTACACCCAAAACCTCACCGACAGCTGGAGCGAAGTGGGCAGTGGCGAGCCGTTCAACTTTGGCACCTTTGCCGACCAGCGTTCCTGGCCCGGTCATTACTGGTTACGCATCTGGATGTCCGGCGAACAGTGGGTGCCCGTCTGGGTGCTGAATGATTGCAACATCCCGGCCAGTCAGCGCTGGCTGGATCACTCCCAGCAAGATCGGCACATTCCACTGTGGAATCCCTGCGTCTGGAACCACGCCAAAAACCTGTATCGCACCGTCTTGCAGGACTGGGGTGTGCGTAACGACCCACGTTTCGAGCTGGCCTACGTGCCCGGCGGCTTCTACTATACCGAGTTTGATTTTGACGTGATGTGGGCGGCTTTTCAGGATGGCGTCACCAGCACCAGCGCATTGCTGAGCTGGCTGGCCGACATGCGGCAGTCACTGGTGGCCATTGCCGACGGGGAAAACAGCAACCCCAATGATAATTACCACCGCAAGCTCATGTACACCGGACAGGATTATCCCTTTGATTTCATCGGCAGTGGATTTGGCGCTTTTGAATTACACGCCCGCGATGCCACCGATGCGGGCATGGGCGTGCGTTCGGGCATCACCGAGCTGTTTAATTTCCATATGAATGAAACCCCGGCCTATGGGGCTCACATTCAAGCCGACGGGCACGTCACCATTGATGAAACCGCCCCGGTTCATCGTGACAATCACGTCATTGGCAATGAAAATGAGTGCTACAACAGTTGCGGCTTTTCCACGCCCGACCCGTACTATGCCGTGGTCATGTCCAACCTCAAGGCCTTGCAACTACGCACCAATCACCTGTATGTGGCACCGGCAGACAGTTACCTGGCGCAATACCCGGCACACTGGGACTGGGTGGAAAAGGAACTGGGCAGAAAAGCCCACAACGCGCCGGATGCCTGGGTGGCCCTGCGCGAATACGAAGACCGCTTCTGGGTCAACGACCAGCCTGAAAACGACATCAGCTGGAACGGCAAACCCTGGCTGCACAACTTTGAACGCTGGCTGGTGCAAAAGGACATGGCCCCCGATGGCCAGTCCCGGCGAGGCAGCGACGTGCGCAGCAACGTGCTGGATGCCGACAATGGCACAGCGTATGAAGGCCGACTGACCGATCACGCCAACGGGCAGGATTACCTCTATTTCTTCGTCCAGGACAATTTTGCCTTCGGGCCGGTGCAGAACCTGCTGCTGAAAGTCACCTACCTGGACAACAATACCGCCACCTGGCAAGTGCAATACCGCAACGCCGCTGGACAGTTGCTGACCCAAAGCGTCACCAACACCGGCAGTGGCCAGAAGAAAACCGCCACCTTCACCTTGCCAGACGCGCGCTTTGACAATGGCCTGACCGGTGGTGCTGATTTCCGCCTTTACAATGGCGGTGCCCAGGACATTGAAGTGGCCTTTGTG
>WGBZ01000257.1 GCA_015494035.1 Lysobacterales bacterium
ACCCCCATGTGCTTGAATCCAAGCCGCCCCGCATTTTTGACCGTGAGGCCTTGCGAGCCATTTTGAAATGGAAGTTCAAGCCCAAAATTGTGGATGGTGTGCGGGTGCCACAAATCGCGACCCAGACCATTGAGTTCAAACTGGAAGGCTAGGTAACGCATCGATAGAAAAGGCAAGTTCGCTTTTTGGCCCAGGCCCAAAAAGAGCGGAGAAAGAGTGAAATAACAGCGAAAAATAGCACAGCCAACACCGCCTTTTAAATATTTTGGTAATTATTTTATGAAGAAAATACTCCTCATTCTGTCCCTGTTGATGGTGGCTGCTCCGCTGTGGGCAGCGGTGGAAAAGACCAACAACCCGAAACGTGAAGTCAAGGGCGTTTTGCCATCTCCGGAAAACTACAAGAAACTGGAAAAATACTCCCAGTTTATGGCGGATGAAAAGTACGCTGAGGCCAAGGCCGGTTTCAATGCCATGTTGCAGCGTAAGTTGAATGACTATGAACGCGCAGTGGTTCTGCAGTACCTGGGTTATCTGGCCATGCAGGAAGACAAACCCCAGCAAGCCATCAAGAACTTCAAGGAAGTGGTCAAGTTGAATTCCTTGCCCAACCGCACCCACTTCAATGTCATGTCCAATATCGCCCGCATGTACATGGCCACTGGCCAATACCGCAATGCGGTCAAGGCCTGGCAGGATTACTTCAAGGCCACCGATGAAATCCGGGATTCCGATTACGCCTTGCTGGCCAACACCTATGTCCAGCTGGAAGATTACAAAAAAGGCCAACAGTACATCAAGAAAGCCATTTCCATGGCCGAAAAGCCGTCTGAAAGCTGGTACCAGCTGTTGCTTATTACCCACCAACAGCTGGGCGAATTTCGTCAGGCCGCCAAAGTACTGGAATACCTGGTGGAACACTATCCACAGAAGAAAAACTACTGGAAACAGCTATCACAAACCTACTTTGCCCTGAAACAGGACAGCAAAGCCCTGGCCGCACTCGATCTGGCCAACCTCAATGGCTTGCTCACCACCGAACAGGATTTGTTACAGCTGTTCAAGCTGTATGCCTACCTTGATGTCCCCTACAAAGCCGGCAAAGTGCTGGAAGCGGGCTTGAAAAAAGGCACCATTGAAAGCACTAAAAAGCACTGGAAAGACCTGGGAGCGACCTGGTATCAGGCACAGGAGCTGGAAAAAGCCCTTGTGGCCTTCAAAAAAGCCGCCGAACTGTCTGATGACGGTGAGCTGGATTTCCAGATTGCGAACATCTATGTGGGCCTGGAAGATTGGGCCAACGCCCGCACAGCCCTCAAAGCGGCCTTGCAGAAAGGCGGCCTGAAAGATCGCGACGTGGGCAACTCCTGGCTGTTGCTAGGCATGGCTGAAAACTACCTGGGTAATGAAGCCGCTGCCCGTCAGGCGCTGGAAAAAGCCAAGAAATTCCCCAAAGTGCGTAACAATGCCCAGCAGTGGCTAAACCACATGAAGCAAACCCAAGTGACCAAAGCCAAGCTGCAGGAAAGTCAGAAGACAGAAGCTGGTAGCGACACAGAACAGAACGGTGAAACCGCTGCCGAAAGCTGATCCGTCCTGGCTTGATGAATTTACCCGCTGGCTGTTGCTGGAAAAAGGCCTTTCCGGCAACAGCATCAGCAGTTACCGCAGTGACCTGCACCCTTTCTTCCATTTTCTTGAAACCCGCAATGCCTCCCCACTGACACTGAACGCTGAGGACGCATTGGTTTTTCGCGCACAGCTCAGTCAGCAGGGTTACAAGGCCAATACATTGGCTCGAAAACTGTCCGCATTGCGCCAGTTTTACCGTTTCCTGCTGGTGAAAAAACACGTCAGTGAAAACCCCTTTGCCGCTCAACGCACGCCCAAACTGAGCAAAAGCCTGCCCAAACCCCTAAGCGAAGCCGAGATAGAGGCATTGCTGCAGGTGCCCGATGTCAGCGAAATCACCGGGTTGCGGGATAAAGCCATGCTGGAAGTGATGTATGCTGCCGGCTTGCGCGTGAGCGAGCTGGTTGACCTGAAACTGGGCCAGGTCAATCTGAACCGGGGTTTACTGCGAATCCACGGCAAGGGCAACAAGGAGCGCCTGGTGCCCTTGGGCGAAGTGGCAGCCGATGCGCTGGAGAATTACCTGAACGCCCGAACCAGCAGTCAGCAGCCCCGTCACGCTGGTGACTGGGTGTTTTTAAGTCAGAAAGGCGGCCCGCTGACGCGCCAGGCATTTTGGTACCGCATTAAGAAGTACGCCAGTCAATGTGGCTTGTCCCCGCTGCCTTCACCACACCAGCTCCGACACTCCTTCGCCACCCACTTGCTTAATCATGGTGCCGATTTGCGGGTGGTGCAAATGTTACTGGGTCACACCGATCTCAGCACCACGCAAATTTACACACAAGTGGCCAACAGCGCACTCAAATCCACCCACAAGAAGCACCACCCGCGTGGATAGGGTGGTTTGGCCATACGGGTTTTGCTTGCCCGAATCTGGCATGGGAACTACAATCGACCCGGGCTGTCTTATGCCAGACGCAGGCGGCAAACACACGCTACACACCGATAAACCGAACACAAGAGCATAACCATGACACGATTGATAAAAAAACTCATTCTGATCAGTTCCACCTTGCTGGCCATGACCGTGGTCCAGGCGGGGGAAAAGGTTTCTGACAAAACTGACCAGCAAATCCGTCAGGCATTGAAACAAATGGCACCTAGTGCCAAAGTCCTGTCCATCGAAACGACCCCCATGAGTGGCGTCAAGGAAGTGACACTGGATTCCGGTCGCGGGGGTGAAGTGTATTACGTGTCTGACAGTGGCGAATTCCTGATCACCGGCAACATGTACAACACCCAGACCCGTGAAGACCTGACCGAAGCCAAAAAAGCCGGTATTCGCAAAGAACTGGTGGCCAAATTCGGGCCGGACAAGCGCATTGACTTTTTCCCCAAGGACATGAAACATCACATCACCGTCTTTACTGACATTGATTGTGGCTACTGCCGCAAGTTGCACTCGCAGATGGACGAATACAACAAGCGGGGCATTGGCGTGTCCTACCTGTTCTTTCCGCGTGCCGGGCTCAAGTCCAATTCCTACGACAAGGCGGTTGCGGTCTGGTGCGCCGATGACAAGCAGGACGCACTGACCAAAGCCAAGACCGGCATCCAGATGGATTTGAAAAAATGTGATAATCCGGTTGCCGAACAGTACAAGACCGGCCAGGCGGTTGGCGTTTCCGGCACTCCGGCCATTGTGCTGGACAACGGCACCCTGATGCCCGGTTACCTGCCGCCGGATGCGCTTTTGCAACGGCTGGATTACTACCAGGCGCTGGAAAAAAACAAGGCCGCCAAAGCCCAAAACTAGGGAAGTTCTGATGGAATCTGGACGAAGCAGGTTATGCCGGAAATGTTTGAGAACAAGGCGAAGTTCGCAGCCAATAGCTGGCTATTGGCCAGGGCTTCAACATAGTTATCGGACATTTCAGGGGTGACAGGCGAGTTCATGATTCCATCAGAGCTTCCCTAGCTACAGGTTGAATATAAAAAAACCGGCCAACCGCCGGTTTTTTTGTGCATGGGTTTTGCGCCCCAGGCGCAGGAAAAAGCCCCGCCTGTGCTATTATTACGCCCTGCTTCTGTGCGCCATTTTGCCTGGGCTGAAGTGGCTCTGGCAGCAACTAAATTAACCTGGCATCAATATATGTGATGCTCAGGGCTTCAAGCCTGCAAGGCATCGCTTGCAGCCAATGGTTGTTCCATTGGCAAAAGCGATAACGCCGGGCCGGGGCAGGCTTGAAGCCCCGACTCATTAAACATAAAAAGGCAGGCCGCGATGCGCTGTCCGCCAGACTCCGTTATCAACTCTTGCTGTAGAATGGCTACAGCGGCGAGTTGATGCCTTGCTGGCAAACAGCGCATCACGGCTGAGCATCGCCTATATTGATGCCAGGTTAATAAAACCACCCATTCCAGAGTCTATTCATGTCCAGCGAACTTCTGTTTCTGAAAGGCCAGTCCTCCGTTTCGCCTTTTCGCCTGCGTCAGCTCAATCGCCAGCGGCAACACGCGGTGATATCGGTGGCGGACCTGTTTGTTGTTCAATTGAAAACGCCACTGGAAAACGCTGAGGACATGAGCACCATCAGCGGCTTGCTGGGTACCCAGGCTCCCCAGAGCGAACTGAGACCCGATGAGCTGATTATTGCGCCGCGAGCCGGCACCATTTCTCCCTGGTCCAGCAAGGCCACAGACATTTTTGAACGCTGCCGGGTGGATGCCGTGCTACGGGTTGAAAAAGCGCGGGTACTGCACATTGACTGTGAAAACGCGCGGGAACTGAGTGATGAGGCGCTGGCAGCCTGGCATGACCCCATGACTGAATCAGTCTTTTTGGGGCTGGATGAACTGCACCAGCTGTTTGCCGAGCACTCACCGAGGCCGGTGCGGGAAATCGACATTCACTCTGGCGGCAAGGCCGCCTTGGAGAAGCTGAACCGCGAACTGGGTCTGGCCCTGTCGGATCAGGAAATGGATTACCTGCTAATGGCCTATGGGCGCATCAACCGGAACCCCACCGATGCCGAGCTGATGATGTTTGCCCAGGCCAACTCCGAGCATTGCCGGCACAAGATTTTCAACGCCCACTGGACCATCGACGGTCAGGCGCAGCCCAAGTCGCTGTTTGCCATGATCCGCAACACCGAAGCGAACACGCCACGCCCGGCTCTGTCCGCCTACAAGGACAATGCGGCGGTTTTCAGCGGCGGCCCGGGTCAGCGTTGGCTGGTTGACCCCGTCAGCAATCGCTATCAGCGAATCCAGGAGCCGGTGGACGTGCTGATCAAGGTGGAAACCCACAATCACCCCACCGCCATTTCGCCTTTTCCTGGTGCGGCCACTGGTTCTGGTGGAGAAATCCGGGACGAAGCGGCCACCGGCCAGGGCGCCAGGCCCAAGGCGGGCCTGACCGGCTTCAGTGTCAGCCATTTGCGCGTGCCTGGCTGGGTGCAGCCGTGGGAAAGCGACAACCCGGGCAAGCCCGGGCGCATCACTTCGGCCCTGGACATTATGCTCGCAGGCCCCATTGGCGGGGCGGCACTCAACAACGAATTTGGACG
>WGBZ01000258.1 GCA_015494035.1 Lysobacterales bacterium
CCTTCAGGTTGCGTTGTTGCAATGTCAGGTTGGCCTGGGCGGTTTCAATATTCCGTTCCAGCGCGGCTTTGCGCTCATCGCGCAAGCGCATGATTTCCGCTTCGCTGCCATAGATCTTAAGGATTTTTTCCCGCTGCTGGCGTTTTTCCTCGGCGGCCTTGCGGGCTTTTTCTGCCTCACTTTGGCGCAGGCGTTCGGCTTCGCGTTCTTCCGGGGTTTTCGCACGCGCCACTTTGTCTACCACAACGCCCTGGGCGTTGAGTTTTTCGTGTGCTGCCTTGACCTGATCCGGCGGAATCTGGTCGCTGTAATGCACTTTGCCGTCTTCATCGACCCAGCGGTAGAGTTTTTTGGCCTGTGCCTGAAAACCGGCCATCAGGACGGACAACAGGCACAGCATCAACAGTCGTTTGTTCATGGTTTTTCCTCAGTTTTACTTCAGCTTATCTGTCGCAGTGGGTCAGGATCATTCCCTACGGGGCGAAATCAGAAGCCGGCAATCACCAGCAGCGACAACACCACAAACCACACCACCAGCATGCGCCAGGTGAGCCGTGTGGTGCGTTCCAGCAGGGAAACCCGGCATTCGGGGTCATCGCTGCCCAGGCAGTTGGCCACCGCAAATTCCATGCTCTGATAAAGGAACTTTTGTTGCAGGTGGCGGATGTTATCCCAGTTCAGGTAACGTTTCTTGATTTCCCATATTTTTTCAAAGTCGCTGACCACCGCCAGCGCAATCACCATCAACCAAGACACCGGGTATTCCAGCACCAGCTTGAGGGTGGCAGCGGCTTGCCTGACCGATTCAGGCACATCGAAGCGACTCAGGCGTTCTGTAAGCCGATACAGCAAGGCGCCGGGAATGCCCAGCACCAGAAACCAGAAAAAAACCGCAAACCAGCGTTCCAGCGTGGCCTGGGTGATGCGATCCACTTCGTTGAATTCGGCAATGCTGAATCGTTGGGTGACAGGTTCCCTGCCCTGCAGGAGCTGGCTGGGCACATCGTCCTGGCTGTCGTCTTGCCGGGCTGCGCGAGCTTTGTCCTGCAGCGCCGTGACCTCCGCACGGACGCTGTCTGGCCCCAGACACCAGGCCACCACCAGGGTAGAAACCAGCAATTGCAGCAAGTGGTTGTCGCCCACTAACACGTTCAACAGAACGGAAATCAGCAGCGTGGGCAGGCCAACAATCAGCAGTACCAGCAATTCGCCAGAGCGCACCGGCACCCACTGAATAACTTTTTGCGCCCACCAGCGATACCAGCCAAACGACCGTAAACGACTGATGCCCGGCAGGTAATGGCTGAGCAGAAAAGCAGTGAGCAGAACCAGTAATTTCATGCGCCGAATTTTACCACAGTTCCGCTGAACGGCCTGTGAACATCACCCCGTTCGCCGCTTGAACAGGGCAATGGATTCCACGTGTGAGGTGTGCGGGAACATGTCCATCACACCCGCCGAAACGAGTTCGTAGCCCAGCTCGTTCACCAGCCGGCCGGCATCACGCGCCAGAGACGCCGGGTGGCAGGACACGTAAACCAGCGTCTCGGCCCCGGTGCGGGCAATGAGTGGCAGCACTTCCCAGGCCCCGCTGCGCGGTGGGTCAATCAGAACTTTGCTGTAGTCCTGCTTAAACCAGGGCGACTGGCTGTGGTCCTGGCGCAGGTCGGCGGCGTGAAAATTAACGTTGCTCAGGCCATTGATTTCGGCATTAATGCGCGCGCGCTGAATCAGCCCTTCGTCGCCCTCGACACCAGTGACAGCCGCGGCGTGGCGCGCCAGTGGCAAGGTGAAGTTGCCCAGGCCACAAAACAGGTCGAGGATCCGGTCGTCCGGCTGGATGTCCAGCAAGGCCTTGACCCGGTGCAGCATTTTACGGTTCATGCCCTCATTGACCTGGATAAAATCGGCCGGCTCGAATTGCAGGCGAATGTCGTCTTCGGGAAAAGTGAAAAACAGCGGCTGGCCACCGGCGGTGATTTCGTGCACGGTTTTTGGCCCTTTGGGTTGCAGGAAAATCCGTAGCCGGTGTTTTTCGGCAAAAGCCAGTAGTTTTTCCCGGTCGGCTTCATTGACCGGTTTCAGGTGGCGAATAATCAGGGCAGTGTCTTCTGCCCCCACCGAAGCTTCGATTTGCGCGA
>WGBZ01000259.1 GCA_015494035.1 Lysobacterales bacterium
CTTGTAGGAAGGATCAATGTACGCCATGGCGCGAATCAGGGCCTTGATGTTTTTCTTTGGCTCGATATTGCCCAGAAACAACACATACTTTTCTTCGGTCAGGCGTTTGGCTTTAAGAAAAACCGCATCGTCTTTTGATTTCCGGGCCGGATCTTGCTGATCATCCCGAAAACGGCAGGTCTGGTAGGTGATGTGAATTTTATCCTCCGGCACCTGATACAGCTCCACCAAGTCCTTTTTGGTGTGTTCGGAGACCGCGAAAATGGCATCGGAATGGTCCACGTTCCAGCGCACCAGCTTGTGAAACATTTTTTTGTCATCCAGGGTGGCAAAGGGCACCCGAAGCGGTATCAGGTCATGAATGGTGGTGATGCTTTTGCTGCCGGAAACCGCAATGGGCAAAAGCGTCGTCCGGTGCCAAATATCCGGTGCCGCAGGCAGTTTCAGCTTCACTGGTCTGCCAGTCAGGCTGAAGAGGCGGTTGGCGGCATGGAACACATCCGGCACATTGGCGATTTTCTGATACAGCACGCCTTTTTTTTGCGAGAGAAAATCACCGGGATTAGCCACCGTCACCTGTGGCGTGACTTCTACCGCAGGCGGTTTTCGAATTAAATGCAAGGCCTGTCGTAATGCCCGAACGCCGGGCAAATCCAGCCAGGTTTTCTTGCGAAATTCCTGTTGATCGAACAACATCACTTCGTCCAGCAAAGCAGAGCGACCCGACACATCCGGGTTGGCTGTTAGCACATTGACAGGAAAACCCAGGCGTTGATAGGCTTCCAGCAGGGTAATGCCGTAAGTCTTGATGCCAGAACCCTTTCGCAGGGCCAGGTTATAGGCGTCAACCAGAATGCGTGGGGAAGTACCGGCAGCTGATTCGGAGGTGGGCTCTGTCTGGCTCATGGCGTGTCCTTGTCTGTTGTCTTGTCGGTGATTAAACCGGCCATCTATATGGATGAAGCATTTTGCCACACGGGGTCACTTGGCCATTGACGCAATGGCAGGGAATAATCAGCCAACCGAAAGCCAAGCTGTGCTATTTTATCGGCATTTTCCATCAGCGTGCTTTTTAAATGGCTAATGCCTTTGCCAATGACCATCCGCTCTTTTCCCAGCCCCTGCCCGAGGCGGCAAGGGCCTGTCAGCAATGGCGGCAGCGCCCGGACACGGAAAATTTTCAACGCAATCTGGATTTGCTCAAACGCCATGCCCTGCCAGCCACGCAGCTGACAAAGGCCGCGTGCAGCACCGCCCAGTGGGTTTTCAGCCACGTGCCAAAAACCGCGGGCACCACGCTGGAAAGCATCCTGGCCAAAAATGTGCCCCTGAAGGACACCCTGCGCATCAACGCGCCGGTGCTCAATGGCTGCCCCTGCAGCTATGGAGCCAATGGTCGTCATCCCCTTTTATGCATGGGTCATCACCCCATGCACGGCCTTATCTACCAGCTGTTGCCGGAAGCCCCGGTTTTTCATTTCAGCCTCGTTCGCCACCCGCTGGCGCGCGTGGTTTCGTGGTTCAATTACCTCAAAAGCCATGCCGGGCACGCCCTGCACGCGCGAGTCAAGGACATGGATCTGGATGAATTTATTGACCAGCCTGACCTGGTCGAAACACGCAATGGCCAGTGCCGCCGCTTTGCCGGCTGGCTGCATCAACCGGACACCCCGGCCGATGCCGGCCTGTTGCAACAGGCCAAGGAAGTGATTGAGAGTGGCTTTTCCTTTGTGGGCAGCACTGAACGTTTCGATGAATCCGTGCTGATTTTGCACAAACTGCTGGGCTTGACGGACATCTACTACCGGCGCCTGAACCAGTCGGAAAAAACGCTGTCGGTGGATGAGCTCAGTCCCGCTCAACGAGACCGCATTCTGAGCATGAACCGGGCCGATGCAGACTTGCACGACTGGGTCAGTCAGCGGTTGGAAACACAGATCAGCACATTGTTGGCCAAAGACGCGCTGGAACGCTTCCAGCAAAACAACCAACGCTGGCATGCCCTGCTGAATACTATTTATTAAACCTTACAAAAGCATCCGCCTTGGCAGGCGTGCCTCACACAGACAAATCAAAAGAAACCGCCATCGCCAAATTCGGTTTCCCGGCCACCGGCGCCCTGGGAGAGGTTGATCTTGACCTGCAGACCCTGGGGCGAATCGGAATTTTCCAGCGCTTCTTCCAGGGTGATAATGCCGGCTTTGTACAGGTCGTAAAGGGCCTGGTCAAAGGTTTGCATACCATCATCGAGGCTTTTGTCCATGGCCTCTTTCAGCTCGTTGATTTCACCGCGGCGAATCAGCTCGCGGATCATGGGGGTATTGATCAGGATTTCCACTGCGGGGCGGCGCTTGCCCTGAACATCCCGCACCAGTCGCTGGGAAATAATGGCCTTGGTATTCAGTGCCAGGTTCATCAGCACGTTCTTGTGCGAATCGCTGGGAAAAAAGTTGAGCACCCGTTCAATGGCTTGGTCGGCATTATTGGAGTGCAGGGTGGCCAGACACAGGTGGCCGGTCTCGGCAAAGGAAATGGCCGATTCCATGGTGGCCTGGTCGTTCACCTCACCAATCAGGATCACATCCGGTGCTTCGCGCAGGGCGCTCTTCAGGGCTTTGTGGTAATCGTGTGTGTCAATGCCGATTTCACGCTGGTTGACAATGGATTTCTTGTGGTTATGGATGTATTCCAGCGGGTCTTCGATGGTCAGGATATGACCGCTCATGGTGGCATTGCGATGATCGATCATGGAAGCCATGGTGGTGGATTTGCCCGAACCCGTGCCACCAACTACAAGAATCAGGCCGCGTTTTTCCAGAATCAGGTCCTTTAGGTGGGCCGGCAGATTCAACTCTTCAATGCTGGGAATTTTACTGCTGATGGAGCGAATAACCATGCCCACTTCACCGCGTTGTTTGAACACGTTGACGCGAAAACGGCCCACCTTGGGCAGGGAGATGGCCAGGTTCAGCTCCAGGTTTTTTTCAAACTCTGGCACTTGTCCCTCATCCATGATGGAGTAGGCAATTTTCTTGATCAGGCCAGGTGGCAGGCCGGTGCTGCCCAATGGCTCCAGTATGCCTTCAACCTTGATATTGATGGGTGCGCCCGTACTCAGAAACATATCCGAGGCATTGCGCTCCTTCATGATTTTCAGAAAATGGGTAAGATCCATGAGTGTGGCCTGTTGGTTCGGTGAGAAAATTAGCTGTATCGGCCCGGGTCGGTGCGATTAACCGGGCATAAAATGCGGTCTACATCCCCTTGTTATTCATGCCCAGACACCTTTGCCGGCGTGATGCCCAAAAGGTGCCGGGTGCCTTGGTGCGATCCTTGATGCGATCCCTGTGGCGCTTTCGCGCTTTTTACTTGTGCATCGGTTCGTGGCGAATTTCTTCCAGTTCAAGCGGATCGATGTGCATGTCCCGGGCCAGCTGTTCGAGCATCGCATTTTCCATGACATGGACGCTTGAGTCAACCTGCGCCAGTTGCCACAAACACTGCAACAGCCGGCCTTTTTGTTCGCGCGTCATCAGTTCGTTGATGGGCACCAGATGCGATTGCCAGCCCAGTGATCCGTGGGCCTGATCCTCGGCATTACACAGCAGTTTTTCCAGCTCTTCCTCAGCCAGGTCAAAATGACACTTCAGGCTTTCGCTTACCATTTTCCGCTCTTCCGGAACAGCCACAAAATCCGCATACATCATTTCCAGCAACAAGGCCGCTACCGCCTGTTTCAACTGAGCCAGATCTAGTGCGCTCAGCGGCACCGGCGTGGATGGTTCCACCACAGTAGCCACACGTCTGATCCATTCATTTATCATATATCACACCCTTTCCCGGATAGTTTGCCCTGGTGTTTGTCACACCTGTTTTTTACTGCGCTTATAATACGCGTTTTGGCGCCCGACAAACAGCGTCTGCTGCTGACTGAGCCATCCAGTAGCCTGCCGGTCTGGCAACCATTGGCACCAGCGGCTTACGAAAACAAATTAGCCACCAGGAAATCTTTCTCACTGGTGGCTGTCTGTTAATATTCCAATCACTGTCTGTCCCCCTGAACCCAAACACTGCCTGTTTATGACCCGACTACCTGAAACTAACCGCATTTTTCAGCGCGCCTTTGGTTCGTTGACCCTGTACTCCCTGTGCTTTGCCTTGCTGGCCGGTTGCCAGAGCACCGGCAAACCAGTGAATCAGAAACACAATCACAAACCAGACGTTGCCGAGTCCGTGACAATGGAATCCGCCATTTCATCCCCATCGGAGACCACATCTGCTCATGCGGACAATGAAACGGATAACAGGGCGGATAGCACGCCGGTTCCGCTCTCAGCTGGCGAAAGCCCACAGGCACATAGCGAAGAGGAGTTGCGTGATCAGCATAGTCAGGTCGTGCTGCCACTGTCACCGACAGTGGAAACGGAAAGCCCCCTGGTTTCAGCCGCCAATATCAATGATCCCTGGTTCGATCTGCTCAAAACCAACCGCGCGGTACAGGCCGCGGCCAACGAGTGGCTGACCTGGAAAAGGCCCCAGTTGTTGCAAACCTGGCAGCATTACCAGCTGCTTAAAGACCAGATCAAGCCACCCTTTGACAAGGCGGGCATTGATGAATCCCTGTTTGTGGGCATCATGGCCCAGGAAAGCGGTGGCCGCGTGCATTCCAGTTCCCGCGCCGGTGCCGCCGGTCTGTTTCAGCTTATGCCTGCCACCGCCCGCCGCCTTGGCCTGCACGGCACACAGGGGGACTACAACCTGCGCTACTCTCCCCAGCACGCAGCCACCGCTGCAGCCACATTTCTGGCCGAACAGATGCAGCGTTATGACCATGACCTGGCCAAGGTGCTGGCCGCTTACAACCGGGGTGAAAACGGCTTTCGACGCCTCAACCGCCGTCACAAGAATGGCGACTTATGGGCCATGTCCTACTACTATGACCTGCCAGCAGAAACCCGGGCCTATGTGCCACAGGTGCTGGCAGCCATGCTGCTGTACAAATACCCGCAGGTCTTCAACTTGCGCCTGCCCACGGCTGTGGCCAAAACCAAGCCGGCGGCCATGCGCGTGACCCTGAAGCAACCGGCCTCACTCAGCCAGCTGGCCGTGTGCTTGGGGCAGGAAAACAACCCCCTGGGCTGGTACCGGGATTTACGCAATCTCAACCACGGCATTCGGGCCAACAAGGACCTGCCGGCCGGGACCCGGGTCTGGATTCCGGCGGCCGCGCACAAAGCCTGGGCCGGGCAATGTCAGAACAATGAGCTGATGGGGCTGGCGCATCAGTTGCATCAGGCCGATTTCCCTGAGAAACCGCCCATGATGACTTACGTGGTTCGCGCCGGCGATGCGCTCAGTACCATCGCGCGCCGGTTTTCCTGCACCTCGCGCCGGGAAGTGGCGCGCTTGAACAAACTCAAGGCGCCGCGTTATATGATCCGGGTTGGCCAGAAACTCAAGATCCCGCGTTGTTGACCGGTCTGTCCATGACATCGACCACGCATGCCTGAACTCAGCCACTCCTCCACCCCCGTGCCAACCCAAAGGGGCAACCGACGAGGCTGGTTAATGGGGGTTTTCCTGCTGACCTTTGCCGTGCTTGCCTGGCTTTCTGGCCACACCATCGCGCGACTCCCCCTGTTCGGTGATGAAGCCTTTTATTGGCTGGAAGGCCGTTACCTGGACTGGTCCTACACTGACCTGCCCGGTTGGACGGCCTGGCAGGCAGCCCTGGCAGAAAAAATTGCCGGGCACAGCTATTTTGGTTTGCGCTGGTTATCCTGGCTGGCTGGCCTGAGCCTGCCCTGGCTGGGTTTTTGGCTGGCCTGGCAGGCCTATGACTGCACTGACACCCAAACAGGCGGTCACAACCCCAAGGCCGATCGGGCTACCACCACAAGTTGCTCACGCCGCGATGTGGCGGCACTGGCCGGGTTATTGATTCTGGCACTGCCACTGCTGCAAATCATTAACGTCCTCGCCCTGCCCGATGTATGGCTGCTGTTTTTCAGCCTGTTGTTGACGAATCTTTTTCTGCTGGCCGTCCGCACCCATCGTCGCCGCTGGTGGCTGGCATTGGCCGTCTGTGTGGCCCTGACCATCAATGTGCACGTGCGGGCATGGATCTGGCTGTTTTTTGCCGCCACTGGCCTGTTGCTGGCCTGGCCCCGCTGGTCGGTGTGGCGGCCCTTGTTGCGCTGGGTGGCCCCGGCGGTCATTCTCGGGCTGTTACCGGTACTGTATTTCAATGCCCGGCATGACTGGGCCCTGTTTGCCTTCCAGTTCGGCCGGCGCCACCCCTGGCGTTGGCAGGTGGAAAACCTGTCGTTGATTCTGGCTCAGGTCCTGCTGGTGTCACCACTGTTGTTCTGGCTGTGGGGCTGGAGTCTGAAATCGCTGTGGCAGAAAAAAGCGGACAAGTCAGGCTCGCATCACCAGCCACAACTGCAAAACACCCCGGCAATGCCTGAGTGGTGTCCGCGGGTGATGCGATGGATTGCACTGACCGCAGGCCTGCACTGGCTGTTCTACGCCCTCACCGGGCTGTTTGCCGATGGCCTGCGCACCACCGTGCACTGGATGCTGGCTTCCTACCTGCCGGTTCTGGCCCTGGTGCCGGTGTGGTGGTGCCAACGCCTTGCCGCTTCAAAAACGCAAAAGACCAAACACCGCCGTTTTCTTGACGCCTGGCTGGTGCCTCTGGCCGCGGTGTCCGGTCTGGCGCTGAGCCTAGCCTTGGCCCTGTGGCTGGCCCGGCCTGGCCCGGCTCATGACCCGCGTCTGGCGCGGGTACTGGACAATTCCAGTGGCTGGCCGAAAATGGCCCAGGCGGTACAAACCGTGGCTGAAACCGAGGGCCTGAACGCGTTTCTGGCCGATGTGTTCATGACCGGCGCCGAACTGGGTTTTGAACTTGACCGGGCCGACATTCACGTGTTGCCGCATGCCAAAAACATCAAGCACGGACGTCAGGTCCAGTTGCACCGTATGGGCTTGTTGCATGACCCGACCCGGGCGGTGCAAAAACCCACGCTGCTGGTGGTCGAAGACTCCACGCTGAAGCTACAGGACAAGGGTCGCTACTACCTGAACTTGTGCGCCATGCCTGGTGGTGTGCGCTGGCTGGGCGATCTGCTGGCCGCCGGCGGCAACAAGAAATTCACGCTGTTTCGTCTTGATCCGCCAGTGTCACAGAATCCGCCGCCAGTCCACTGTCAGTTGCCAGCCCTGTTCTATGCCCAACACCAGGCAGTACCGGAAGGCTTGCGTGTCAGCGGCTGGGTGCTGCGCCACCACCCTGGAAATACTGAAAAGCCCGAGCCGACAGAAGACAGACCCGGAGGGCAACGGCAATTATCACTCCGCTTTCAAACCGGCGATGGCCAATGGCATCAACAAAGGGTTCGCCGGCACAGCCTGTCCAACCCGGGCGTGGCCAAACTCTACCCTGAGCTGGCTGATCCGGCCCTGCCCAACGTGGGGTTTGAAACCCTGTTACCGGCAAACACCCAAGCCTATCAGCTCATCTGGCAGGAACAGACAGACCAGGGCCGATGGCAAAAACACCGTTCAAAAGTGTTTTTGGTGGACTGAATGCTGGGAATCCGGCCTCGAATTTATTACCTTCGGCTTCTGGACACCACTCACGCAAGGACACCGCCATGAACACCTTTTTTTCTCGCCTGTCAGCTTTGTTGCTGATTTTCTGCCTCGGAGTTGTCATGAACGCTGCTGCCAAGAAACCCATTGCCATTGTTATTCATGGCCTGTCTCTTATACACA
>WGBZ01000260.1 GCA_015494035.1 Lysobacterales bacterium
CACCACACCGCCATTCAGTCGCCCTTGTTGGTGCAGGTGCTTGGCCACCAGAAAAATCAGCCGGTCGCCATCCACCACTTCGCCGGTTTCGTCCACCATCAGCACGCGATCGCCATCACCGTCCAGGGCGATGCCCAGGTCAGCGCCGGTTTTCCTCACGGTGTCCTGCAACAGTTGGGGGTGGGTGGAACCGCAATCGGCGTTGATGTTGAGCCCGTCCGGGCGATCGCCGATGACCGTGAGCTGCGCCCCCAGCTCACGAAAGACTTCCGGCGCCGTGCGGTAGGTGGCGCCATTGGCGCAGTCCAGCGCAATACGCATGCCATGCAGGCTGAGCTGATCAGGAAAGGTGCTTTTGCAGTATTCCACGTAACGACCGGCAGCGTCTTCGATGCGGCGCGCCTTGCCCAGCTTTTCCGACGGCACGGTAACAAAATCCTTTTCCAGTTCCGCTTCAATGGCCAGCTCCAGCTCGTCGCTGAGTTTTTCCCCGTGCTGGTTAAAGAACTTGATGCCGTTGTCGTGAAACGGGTTGTGGGAAGCACTGATAACGATACCGGCCGAAGCATGCATGGAACGCGTGAGCCAGGCGATGGCCGGGGTGGACATGGGACCAAGCAAAAGGATGCCCGTGCCGGCCGAAGACAGGCCCGCTTCCAGCGCCGATTCCAGCATGTAACCGGAAATGCGCGTATCCTTGCCGATCACGATGGTGTTGGCACGCGACTGACCGCCCAGCACCTTGCCGGCCGCGCGACCCAGTCGCAAGGCAAATTCGGCGGTCATTACGCCGCCGCCCACCCGACCGCGGATGCCGTCGGTACCAAAATATTTTTTTCTTGTCATGCCTGTGCTTGATTGATGGCTGTCAGCACCTTGAGCGCCTGGCGGGTTTCGGCCACGTCATGTACGCGCAGAATGTCTGCTCCGTTAAACCAGCCCCAGGTGGCCGCGGCCACGCTGCCTGACACACGCTTATCCGCTTCGGGCTGATCCAGAATGGCGCCGATAAAGGCTTTTCGGGAAACGCCCAGCAACAGCGGAAAACCCAGCGCCCGAATTTCGCGCAGGCCCTTGAGCAGAATCAGGTTGTGCTGCAGGCTTTTGCCAAAGCCGATGCCCGGGTCCAGGTAAATGTGTTCCGGCTTGATGCCAGCGGCCAGGCAGTTGTCAGCGCGATCCTGCAGAAAGCTTTGCACCTCGTGCAGCACGTCTTTATACTGCGGGTTATTCTGCATGGTTTCCGGTGTGCCCTTTTTGTGCATCAGGCACACCGGTACATCGGCCTCCACGGCCACCTGCAAGGCGCCGGTGGCCTGCAAAGCGTTGACATCATTGATGAATCCGGCACCGGCTTCCACCGCCACCTGCATCACTTCGGCCTTGCTGGTGTCCACCGAAATCAGGGCATCCGGCGCGGCCTGTACGATGCCTTCAATGACCGGAATCACGCGCTGCAGTTCTTCCTCAACGGATACCGCACTGGCTCCGGGGCGCGTGGACTCACCGCCCACGTCCACCATGTCGGCACCGGCTTCCAGCAGGCGCAAAGCGTGTTCAATGGCATTATGCGGGTCAAGGAACTGACCACCATCGGAAAAAGAATCGGGGGTCACGTTAACGACCCCCATGATTTTGCAGTTTGGATTTGGCTGAATGCCGGGCATGTCAGACCTGTTCGGCCGGGCCGCCTACCGTCGGTGTGCTGCGGCTGGGTTTGGCCGGCTTTTCCTCGGCCTTGACGCCGCCACCTGGCCGTTCGTCATCGTTCCAGCCTTCCGGAGGGGACGGCTTTTTGCCTTGCATGATTTCCGCAATCTGGTTCTCGTCAATGGTTTCGTACTTCATCAAGGCTTCGGCCATCAGGTGCAGCTTGTCCAGATTTTCTTCCAGGATTTCCCTGGCACGGTTGTAGTTGCGCGTGATGATGTCCTTGATTTCCTGGTCAATCTTGCGCGCGGTTTCATCGGACATGTGTTTGTGCTGGGTCACCTGACGACCCAGAAAAACCTCTTCCTCGTCTTCGTGGTAGCTCATGGGCCCCAGCACGTCCGACAGGCCCCACTTGGTGACCATGTTGCGCGCCAGGCTGGTGGCGCGTTCAATGTCATTGCTGGCCCCGGTGGTCACGGCGTCGGCGCCGCCAATCAGTTCTTCGGCAATGCGGCCACCAAACAGGCTGGCAATCTGGCTTTCAATGCCGCGCTTGCTGAGCGAGTACTTGTCTTCCTCAGGCAAAAACATGGTCACACCCAAGGCCCGGCCACGCGGAATGATGGTGACCTTGTAGACCGGATCGTGCTCGGGCACTTTCAGGCCCACAATGGCGTGACCGGCTTCGTGATAGGCGGTGTTGAGTTTTTCCTTTTCGTTCATGACCATGGAACGGCGTTCGGCGCCCATCATGATCTTGTCCTTGGCCTTTTCGAAGTGCTCCATGGTCACTTC
>WGBZ01000261.1 GCA_015494035.1 Lysobacterales bacterium
ACAAAAAGACAAACTGTGGTACCTGCAGGGCGAAGCGGCCTGGTTGTTGCAACAAAACGCCGATGCACTGGCGGCCTACGAAAAGGTCCGTGGCGGCGACCAATACGTGCAGGCGCGTTTCCGCATGGCCACCTTGCTGGAACAACAAGGCGAAGAACAACGCGCGCTGGAAATCCTGCGGCGGCTGGAAAATAACGACCGCGACACCGCCACCCAGGCGGCCATCTTTCGCGCCACTGTGCTCAACAACGCCAAACGCGGCGAGGAGGCCTTTGCGGTGCTCAATCAGGCCTTGCGCTATCAGCCGGAAAACGTCGATTTGTTGTACGCGCGCGGCTTGCTGCACGAGCGGAATGGCGATCTGGCGGCGATGGAAAACGACCTCCAGGCCATCATTGCCCTGGAGCCGGACAACGCCACGGCCCTGAACGCCTTGGGCTACTCCCTGGCCGATCACAACACCAAGCTCAGCGAAGCGGCCACTTACCTGGAAAAAGCCTTGCAACTGGAACCAGACAATCCGGCCATTATCGATTCCATGGGCTGGCTGAAATATCGCCTGGGCCAGTACGAAGAAGCCGAAAAACTGCTGCGCAAGGCCCTGAAACTCAGCGGCAACGACCCGGAAATTTACCTGCACCTGATTCAAACCCTCAAGGCCCGCGGGCAGCTGCAGGAAGCGACCGCCTTGTTGAAAGAAGCCCAAGCCACTTTTCCGCAACACGACAAGCTCAAAGCCCTGCATTATTAATCCGGCCAGGTAAATAATCCACCGTCCAGATGGCCACCTGGGACTTGAAAGCTGGCAGACCGCGCCCATGTAAGGGAAAACCCTTTTAACGGAGTGTGCCATGCCACAGATCACCATTATCGGCAGCGGTTTTGCCGGCCTGACGGCGGTTCGTCAGATTCGCCAGAAAATGCCCAATGCAAAAATCACCCTGATCTCCCCGACGCCGGAGTTCATTTATCTGCCCAGCCTGATCTGGATTCCTTCCGGGTTGCGCCAACCCGAAGACCTGCGGTTGGACCTGACCGGGTTTTTCCGCGCCCACCGGGTCGACCACCACCCGGGCCGGCTGCTGGGTGTCACCGAAACTGGCAAGGGCTTGCTGACAGATAAGGGCGAGCTGTCCACCGATATCCTGCTTATCGCCAGTGGCGGCCGCTTTATCAAGCAACTGCCCGGCATAGAACACACCATCGCCCTGTGTGAAGGCATTGACGCGGCAGTGAAAATCCGCGACCGGCTGGCGGCCATGTCAGGTGGCACCATTGCCTTTGGCTTTGGCGGTAATCCCAAGGAGCCGGCGGCCATGCGCGGCGGGCCCATGTTCGAACTGCTGTTTGGCACCGACACCCTGCTGCGCAAACAGGGCCGGCGCGACCGCTTCGAGCTGGTCTTTTTTGCCCCTGGCACCCAGCCGGGCAAACGCCTGGGCGAAAAAGCCGTGGAAAAAATCCTGCAGGAAATGGACCAACGCGGCATCAAAACCCACCTGGGCCACAAAATCAAAGGCTTCGAGGCGGACAAGGTCATCACCGAAGGCGGAGAAATCCCCAGCGACCTGACCTTGTTCATGCCCGGCATGACTGGCCCGGACTGGGCCGCCAACAGTCCCTTTCCACTCAGCGAAGGCGGCCTGATTCAGGCAGACCAGCACTGCCAGGTGCCGGGTTTCGAAGGTTCGGTTTATATTGCCGGAGACGCCGGCAGTTTCCCCGGTCCGGCCTGGATGCCCAAACAGGCGCACATGGCCGACCTGCAAGCCAAAGCCGCGGTGGAAAACATGGCCTTGCGCGCCCAGGGCAAGTCACCCACGGCCACATACACGCCTGAACTGGCCTGCATCATCGACACCCTGAAAGACGGCATTCTGGTGTTCCGGCGTCCAGACCGGAAGCTGATGCTGCGTAGCCGCCTGTTCCACTACGCCAAACGCTTTTTTGAATGGTGGTATTTGCGTCCCTACCGACGGTAATAAACCCAATCTGAGGCCAGGCTGATCGACCCGGAAAGCCGTGCCGGCGTGGGCGATGGCCTGGCACTTCGGTTATAATGGCCGGTTTTCGCATAAACCGAGTCCGCCATGCAAAACGCACCGAAAACCTTTCAGGAACTCATCTTCCGGCTGCAGGAATTCTGGGCCAACAACGGCTGCGTGCTGGTGCAACCGCTGGATCTGGAAGTGGGCGCCGGCACCTTTCACCCGGCCACATTTTTACGCGCCATCGGCCCGGAACCCTGGAACGCAGCCTACGTCCAGCCCTGCCGTCGGCCCACCGATGGCCGTTATGGCGAAAACCCCAACCGTCTGCAGCACTACTATCAGTTTCAGGTGGTGATGAAACCCAACCCGGACAATTTTCAGGCGCTGTACCTGGAATCACTCAAATCCATTGGCATCGACCCGCTAACACACGACATTCGCTTTATCGAGGACAACTGGGAATCGCCCACCCTGGGCGCCTGGGGGCTGGGCTGGGAAGTGTGGCTGAACGGCATGGAAGTCACACAATTCACCTATTTCCAGCAAGTGGGCGGGCTGGAGTGCAAGCCGGTCATGGGCGAGATCACCTACGGCCTGGAACGCCTGGCCATGTACCTGCAGGACAAGGACAGCATTTACGACCTGGTGTGGGCCGAAACCCCCAACGGCATTGTCACCTATGGCGATGTCTATCATCAGAACGAGGTGGAACAATCGGCCTACAACTTTGAACATGCGCCAGTGGACGTGTTGCTGGAAAACTTCAATAACAGCGAAAAGCAATGCCAGGACCTGCTGGCCAAAAAGCTGCCACTGCCGGCTTATGAGCAGGTGCTCAAGGCCTCTCACAACTTCAATCTGCTGGACGCCCGCAAAGCCATCAGCGTCACCGAACGCCAGCAGTACATCCTGCGGGTACGCACCATGGCCAAGGGCGTGGCGGAAATGTACTACCAGGTGCGCGAAGACCTGGGCTTTCCCAACCTGAAACAAACGGCCACTGACAACACGGCCGACAACACAGCCAAGGCGGAGAAATAACATGAGCGAGATTCTGTTTGAACTGGGCTGTGAAGAACTGCCACCCAAGGCCCTGGAC
>WGBZ01000262.1 GCA_015494035.1 Lysobacterales bacterium
GCCATCCAGCACCGCTTGTTGCACCGTCACGATCTCGCTCTGCCAGCGATCCAGGTGGCTGTCCAGGGTCAAATCCGTGCTGTGTTTTTTTTGCGGGTCAACGCCAAAACCGGTGCGCCCGGGATGTATGGCCGGGTCGGCTTCAAACTTGTCAATGCAGTGCCTGCAGAACTCGACAGGTAACTGTTGGGGGTATTCGACAATAAAATCTTCAGACATCTGTTTATCCGGTTTCTATAAGGGTTTTCGTGACAATGCCCTAGGGGAGCTCTGATTGAATCTGGCGCGAGCAGATTGTCGTGAAAAATTGTTCAGTTCAAGGCGCAAACCGCACGCAATAGCAAGGCTATAGTGAAGGTTTGCAACGCAGAAATGGACGATTTTACGCCACAAGATGCCGTGTCATGATTCGATCAGAGCTTCCCTAGGCTAACGGAGGGGCATCAAAATGGCAATGCCACGGACTGATAACGGGTAAAATACCCGCATGACGAATGAACACGACAGCACCGCACATCTGGAGCCTGAACGCCAGCGGGCCAGCCAGGAAGCCATCGAGGCCAATCGCGTGCGTTATGCCATTGGCCACTGGGCAGACGGCTATTTCCGCATCGGCCATGATGGTCACCTGCTGGCCTGCCCCACGGGCGATGAAAAGCCCGGCATGGCCTTGCAGGACATTGTGCAAGAAGCGCGCCAGCTGGGGCTGAAAGCCCCCTTGCTGGTGCGTTTTCCGGACATCACCCGCCATCGCCGCGATCGCCTGATTGGCGCTTTTGAACGGAGCATTGCCGATTCCGGCTATGGTGGCAGTTACCGCCTGGTTTACCCCATCAAGGTCAACCAGCACCGACAGGTGGTGCAGGGGCTATTGCGCGATTCCGACCAGCGCTTCGGGCTGGAGGCCGGCAGCAAACCCGAGTTGATGATTGCCCTGGCCCACGGTCAGGGGAAAACGGTCATCTGCAATGGCTACAAGGACCGCAATTTTATTCGCCTGGCCCTGATGGGGCGGCTGCTGGGCATCCACACCGTGATTGTGGTGGAAAAGCCGCGCGACCTGGAACTGGTGCTGGAAGAAGCCGCCAAGCTGTCGGTGGAGCCAGTGCTTGGCGTTCGCATGCGCCTGTCCACCGTCACCAGCGGGCAATGGCAGAATTCCGGCGGGCACAAGGCAAAATTCGGGCTGATGCCGGGGCAGTTACTGGATTTTCTGGATCGGCTAAAACGCGAAGGCAAAAGCCACTGGCTGAAACTGTTGCATTTTCACATGGGCTCCCAGGTGGCCAACCTGGAGGATATTCGCCAGGCGGTGGAAGAAATCACCCGTTATTACGCGGAAATTCATGCCCAGGGATTTGAACCAGATTGCCTCGATATCGGTGGCGGGCTGGCGGTGGATTACGAAGGGGCGCGCTCCCGCGATGCCTTTTCCATGAATTACGATTTGCAAGAATACGCTCAGGCCGTGGTCACGGCAGTGGCTGAACAATGCCGCCTGCAGGGCGTGCCGGAACCGGATTTAATCAGCGAGTCCGGCCGCGCCCTCACCGCTCACCACAGTGTCCTGATCACCAACATCAGCGACAGTGAAAACCCCTTGCAAGAACCGCCGCGGCCTGCCACCACGCCGCACGCCCTGTGCCAGGCCGTTGAAACACTGGCTGCCCACAACAAATTGCCCGCCAGCGAGCGTTATTTCCAGGCCCGCGCCCTGCATGAAAAAGGCATTCGCGCCTTTGCCGAAGGCAGCATGGACCTGGCCAACCGGGCCTGGCTGGACTTCCGGGTGTTCTCCCTGTACCAGAGACTGTTGACCGAGTTGCACCCGGATCATGCCGTGGACCGGGAAATCCGCCAGCAGATTGCCGAAGGACTGGCGCACAAGTATTTCGCCAATTTTTCGGTGTTCGAATCCATCCCTGATGTGTGGGGCATTGACCAAATTTTCCCCATCATGCCCCTGACACGGCTGAACGAGGAACCGGAGAATACAGCCATCATTCACGATTTGACCTGTGATTCCGATGGCCGCATCAAACGCTACGTGGCTTTTCCGCATTTGCAAAAATGGTTGCCGCTGCATGCGCCTGTGGGTGATTACCACATCGGCATTTTCCTTACCGGCGCCTATCAGGAAATTCTCGGCGACATTCACAACCTGTTTGGCGACACCCATAGCGTGGTGGTGGAAGCCGTCGATGGTCGCCTGGAACTTGTGGAGACCCGTGCCGGCGACAGCACAGACCAGTTGCTGGACTACGTCGGGTATAATGTGGCGTCCATGGAACAGACCCTGAACCGCCTGCTGGCCAACAGCCCGGTCAGCCCCGAACAACAGGAAAACCTGCGCCAGCGCATCCGTTCCGAACTCACTGGATACACCTACCTGGACCACACACCATGAACCAGACCACGGACACGACCCGCACCGATACCGCCTCCCCATCGTCTTTTTCGCCCCTATCACGGGTGGTGGTCTATGGCTTGGGTGCCATGGGCCGCCCCATGGCGCGCAACCTGCATCAACACGGGCTTTTACACGGGGTGAAAAACCGCACCGAAGGCAAAGCACAGGCCTTGCGCAAGGAGCTCAGGCTGCCGGAATACGCCGATGACGCGGCGTTGTTTGCCGAGGCCGACTGTGTACTGACCTGCGTGGCCGCCGATGACGACCTGAAAGCCGTGGTGGCCGAAATCAAACCCCACCTGAAACCCGGCGCGGTGATCATTGACAGCTCCACGGTCAGCCCGGAAACCGCCCGCGAGCTGGCAGAGGAGTTACAGCCAGCAGGCATCGGCTTTCTGGACGCGCCCATGTCCGGTGGCGTGGAAGGGGCGCGCAAGGGCGCCTTGAGTTTCATGATAGGCGGCGACCGGGAGACCTTCCAACGGGCCCGCGATGTCTTTTCCGCCATGGGCAACCAGATCACCTGGATGGGTAAATCCGGCCAGGGTCAGGCCACCAAAATGGTCAACCAGGTGATGGTAGCCGGCATCGCCCAGGCCGTGTGCGAAGCGCTGGCCTTTGCCGAAGCCAGCAAACTCAACACCGACAAGCTGATCGAAGTGCTCACCGCCGGCGCGGCCAACAACTGGTTTCTGGAAAAACGCGGTCAGACCATGCTGAAAAACGAATTTGGTACCGGCTTCAAGCTGGCCTTGTTGCACAAGGACCTCGGCATCTGCCAGTCCACGGTCAAAAAACTGGACGCCGAACTGCCCATCATCGAACAGGGCTTGCGGGAATATGGTGAATTAATGCAGCAAGGCCATGGTGACGAAGACATTTCGGCCCTGATCCGGCTTTATCGGCGCATTTTCCACACCGACACCCAGAACGACCAGCCGGAGGACATCAGCGCATGAGCCACAGCAAACATGCCAACAGCACCACTGAAAGCGAACGGGACCTCACCCACTTCGGCTTCAAAACCGTCAAAAAAGGCGAAAAGCAGCAGCTGGTCAACCAGGTTTTTACTTCGGTGGCCGACAACTACGACCTCATGAACGACCTCATGTCCATGGGCGTGCATCGCCTGTGGAAACGCCACTTTGCCGCCATCAGTGGCGCCCAGCCTGGCCATCAGGTGCTGGATCTGGCCGGCGGCACTGGCGACATTGCCCGCCTGCTGATGCCGCGAGTGGCCCCGGATGGCCACGTGATCATTGGTGACATCAACGCCGAAATGCTGGCCGTGGGTGAACGCCGCCTGATCGACGAGGGGTTCTTTGGCCAGTTTTCCACCTGTCAGCTGAACGCGGAGTCACTGCCCTTTGAGGACGACCGCTTTGACCTCATCACCATTGCCTTTGGCCTGCGCAATGTGCCCGACCAGCAACGGGCGTTGAATGAAATGCACCGCTGCCTGAAGCCCGGCGGGCGAGTCATGATTCTCGAGTTTTCGCACGTGTCCTCGCCCATGTTGGAAAAAATCTACGACTTCTACTCCTTCAAGCTGTTGCCGGAAATCGGCCAGGCAGTGGCCAAGGACCGCGACAGCTACCAGTACCTGGTGGAATCCATTCGCAAACACCCGGATCAGGAAACCCTCAAGGGCATGCTGGAAAAAGCCGGCTTCGAACTGTGCCGGGTCACCAACATGACCGGCGGCATTGTGGCCATCCATTCCGGCTACAAAACCTGACCTTCCGAATCAAACTGCCCAAGGGCACCATGTATGACCGAAAACAAGCACACAAGCCAAACCACTCAGGCCGCCGCCAACCCGCTGGAAAAAGCCATCGTGGCGGCGCTCAACCAGGCAGCCGAAAAAGCCCTGTCGCTGGATCCGAAAGCACGCAAAAACCTGCGCGCCCTGGCCGGAAAAGTGGTGGAAATCCGCCTCAAGCCGCTCAACATCATGCTGTTTGTGATACCCGATGGCGACGGTCTGCATCTGCAGTCACGCCATGACGGGCCGGTGGACACCGTCATTGAAGGCACGCCCCTGGCCCTGTTTGCCATGGGCGCGGAAACGCCCGTCACCGGCCTGTCACCGGTTCGCATCGAAGGCGATGCCAGCACCGGGCAGCACCTGGCCAAGTGGCTCAAAAACCTGAAGCCGGATTGGGAAGAAGCCCTGTGCCAGGTGCTGGGCGACGGCCCCGGCGTGCGGGTGGCCAAAACCCTGCGCGCAGGAAGTGATTTTGTCCGCCGTGCCGCTGAAACCCTGCTGCGTAGCAGCACCGAATACCTGACCGAAGAAAGCCGCGAAGTGGTGACCATTCACGAGCTGGAACCGTTCTACGACGCCGTGGACGAACTGCGGGCCGACACCCAGCGCCTGCAACGCCGGCTGCAGCAGTTGCAGCAGCGTCTGGGCGACACCAACACGGACGCGACTGGCAGCGCATGAAAAACCTCGCCCGCTTTGCGCGCATCGCGCACACCCTGGCGGCCTGGCGGGTCATGGACCTGGCACCGGTGCGCAAGGGGCTGAATCCCATTAACGCGCTCAAAATTCTGTCGCCCACCGGCGCCAAGGCCAAACGCTGTCAGAGCGCGCCGGAACAGCTGCGGCGGGCGCTGGAAGAATTGGGCCCGATTTTTATCAAGTTCGGCCAGGTGCTGTCCACTCGGCCCGACATGATTCCGGAAGCCATCACCACCGAACTGGCCCGCCTGCAGGATGACGTGGAACCGTTTCCCTGGTCCCAGGCCCGGGCACTGATTGAGGAACAACTGGACGAGCCGCTGGAAAACGTGTTTGCCGAGGTAGACCCAGAACCCCTGGCTTCGGCCTCCATTGCCCAGGTGCACGCGGCCACCCTCAAGGACGGCCAGGAAGTGGTCATCAAGGTGTTGCGCCCGGGCATTCGCGCCAAAATCCAGCGCGATGTGGAGCTACTGCGGGCCTTGGCGCGCATGGCACGCAAATACACCAATCCCGGTGTTCAGGTTGACCCGGAAGAAATTGTGGCCGAATTTGAAAAAACCATTTACGACGAGCTAGACCTGCAACGCGAAGCGGCCAATGCGTCGCTGCTGCGCAAAAATTTCGACAGCTCGCCAGACTTGTACATTCCGCGCGTGCACTGGGATTACTGCAAGGAGAAGGTGATGGTGATGGAGCGCATTCACGCCATTCCCATCCGCCAGTTCGCGCAGCTGGATGCTGCTGGCATTGACCGGAAAAAACTGGCTGAAAAAGGTATCAGACTGTTTTACACCCAGGTTTTCCGGGACAACTTCTTCCACGCCGACATGCACCCGGGAAACATTTTTGTGGACCCGGAAAACCCGGACGATCCCCGCTACATCATTCTCGACTTTGGCATTTGTGGCTCCCTGCCACGTGAACACAAGCGCTACCTGGCGAATAATTTCGCGGCTTTTTTTGATCAGGACTACCACCGCATTGCGCAGCTGCACATTGAAGCCGGCTGGGTGCCTGCCGACACCCGGCTGGACGAACTGGAATCGGCCATCCGCACCGTGTGCGAACCGTATTTCGCCCGCCCCATCAGCGAGATTTCCTTTGGTGAGGTGATGCTCAAGACCTTTCAGATGGCGCGCCGCTTCAACCTGATTGTGCAGCCGGAATTTATTCTGTTGCAGAAAACCCTGCTCAATGTGGAGGGACTGGGCCGGCAGCTGTACCCGCAGCTGGATGTGTGGGAAACGTCCAAACCGGTACTGGCTTCCATCATGCGCGATCAATACGGCCTTGAAGGAGCGCGTAGGCGGCTGAAAGAGCGCTTGCCGGCCTGGCTGGAAAAAGCCACGGAAATGCCTGATCTGCTACACGATTTTCTCAGCAACCAGCGTCAGCAACAGCACAGCCAGCATCAGCAACAGGCCATCCGCATTCAGGGACAGCGCAAAAGCCGCTTTACCCTCGCCGGTGGCCTGCTGGCAGTGGCCGCCACCGTGCTGTATGCGCTGGCACCGGATAAACCGCCGCTTTGGTGGGGAATCCCCGCAGCTGTCTGGGTCATGGGGTTGGCCGCCGCCGTGCTGCTGTTTCGTGGATTGAAAAAGTAATTAGTCCTGCAGGCGCAGGTGGTCAGTGGGAATATCCGGCTCCGGGACGGGTTCTGCCGCCACAATCAGCACGCCTTTTTCATCCAGCTGCAAGGCCGAAACGTCAATGGCAGGGGGTTCTGGCGGCTGTTCGGTCACGATCACCACACCAGGTTCATCGACGCTCAATGACGACAAGTCGAGTTCCGGCGCAGGCACCGGCTGACGCGGCTCAAGGGCCTCATACTCGGCCAGAACCTGCAGGTTATCCAGGGGAATGTCCGGTTCTGGCACCGCCGGTTTTTGCACCAGTGGCCCGGCATCGTCACTGACGGACAAGCCGGATGTGTCAATGTGTACTGGCGGCCGGTAAACTTCCGGTGCCAGCACCACACCCGGCGGCGACAAAGTAAAACGCTGGCCGGCTTCGGCCTCGGCTTCCACCTTCACCAACGCCACCCGCACGCCAAGTGCTTTCAGACGCTGGCGAAAGAGCGTGGCTTTTTCCCGGCTCAGGTTTTTCTTCAAAACACGCCGCTTGCCATCAAACAGGGTTTCTGCCTTGGCCTCGGGCAACTTGAAAGCACGGGCAAAATTGGCCACGGCCGACTCGCGCTCAAACCCCGGGGCCAACTTGCCCTGAAAAACCACGTTAAACAAGGTTTCCTGACTCATGTCTGCACTCCTGCCGATGAGCGGCTGAGGGTGTTATCCTGCTGCTCCCATAAACCGTTGATCCATTGCTGCAATGCCTGGCGGTAGTCCGCATCGGTAATGTAATTGCGGTTTTTCAATTCTTCCGGCACCGGGATCACGCGAATGGTCACAATGATGCGATCCACTTTACCACACAGGAATTCCATAAAAGTGGGCACCGCCGGGCGGTAGTCGATGGCCACCAGCAGGATGGCATCAATCCGGTCACCCAGACTGCCTAGGACAAATCCCACGCCCCCGGCCTTAGGCTTGAGCAGGTGCTGGTAGGGCGATTGTTGTTGCTTGTGTTTTTCCGGCGTGAAGCGCGTGCCTTCCACAAAGTTGATGATGGAAATGGGGAAGTCCTTGAATTTCTCACAGGCTTTTCGCGTGATTTCCAGGTCCTTGCCCTTTTTCTCCGGGTGTTTCTGCAAATAATCACGGCTGTAGCGACGCATGAAGGGAAAATCCAGCGCCCACCACACGGCACCCAGCACCGGCACCCAGATCAACTGCTGTTTGAGGAAGAACTTGAGAAACGGAATTTGCTTGTGAAACACGGTTTGCAACACCGGGATGTCCACCCAGGACTGGTGGTTGCTGATAACCAGATACCACTGGTCAGGACGCACTTTTTCCAGCCCGCGCACCTCGATTTTTTCCCCGTTCAGCACTCGGAACAACCAGGCATTGACCGCCACCCAGTTCTCGGCAAACCAGACCAGCACGCGGCCAATGACCCGGCGCACGGCCGCACTGGGCACAAGAAACTTGAGAAAAGACACCAACACCAGGGGAATGCCCCAGAACAAGGTATTAACGGTGAGTAATAACAGCGCCAGCGTGGCTTTCAGGAAACAAATCATGCAACAGATTTTAGCACGGCATCTAGGGAGCCTCTGGTTGAATCTGGCGCGAACAGATTGTTGTGTAAAATTGTTCAGTTCAAGGCGCAAGCCGCACGCAATAGCCAGCTATTGGGAAGGTTTGCAACGCGGAAATGGACGATTTTACGCCGCAAGATGCTGTGTCACGATTCAATCAGAGGCTCCCTCACTAGGGCCAGCGCGTTATGGCTTGTGCGTACGGGTCAGAATCATTACACTGAAAACTGTCTTCTTTTATTTCTTGGCACGAGCAATGACTCTTTCCCGCTACCCGGTTTCTTGGACTTTGATCTCCCGTTTCAACCACCGCCGACGGGCAATAAGTCGCCAGTCCATTACCGCCCCTCTCTGGCTGCTTGTTGGGTTGTTTCTGGCCCTGATGCTGACAGCCTGTAGTGAGTCTGATGACAGCTGGCAGCAGCAAACGCTGGCTCGCATTGAGCGCATTTCCACCACAGGTTGGGATGATTTTACGGTGCAGCGCCTGCCCAAACTGATGCGAACCATCACCCATCAGCCAGACAAGGCCCGCAGTGCGTGGCTGCAACTGGCCCTGGCTTTGCAAAGCCATGACCAGCTTGAGGAGGCCAAGCCGATTTTTGCGTATTTGCTGCGCACGGCCGATGCCAGCGACCCGCAAAAACCCGCTTACCGCTACTTCCTGGCCAGCACCCAGGCGGCCACCGGCGAGCTGGACAAGGCCCTGGCCACCCTGGATGCCGGGCTTGAAGGCCTGAACGACCTGGATCGCATTGCATTTTTGCTCACCAAGGCTCGCCTGTTCATGGAGCATGGCCGTACCAAAGAGGCGACCGCGGCCCTGAATGAAGTGGAAAAAATAAGCCCGCACTACCCCGAGCTGCTGTATCGCCAGGCCACCCTGGCCCTGCAGTCGGGTGACTGTCAACGCGCCATTGACAAGCTGCGCCTGATGTTGGAATACAAACCGCAATTGACCCAGCTGTACGGCCCGCTGGCCAGCGCCTATCGCCTGTGTGGCCAGACAGAAAAAGCCGAACAGGCCACCCAACGTCAAGGCGAAGGCAAACTGGCTTTTGAAAACCGGTTTTTGCGACTGGCCGAACAAATTGGCAACCCGGTCAAGTACTTGCGCGGCCGGGTTCGGGAAGCCACCGCCATGAGCAATCTGGCCGCTGCGCTGAAGCTCAACAGCCAGTTACTGCGGCTGATGCCCAAAGACCCCACTAACCACCTGAATCAGGGCAGCATCCTGTACCGCATGGGGCGTTATGGGCCGGCAGCAGACGCTTACCGCAAAGGACTGGCCATCCAGGGCGATCACCCCGAACTGTTGACCAACTATGGTAATGCCCTGTGGCAGCTGGGGCAAACGGAAGCCGCCAAAAACGCCTATGAAAAAGCCCTGCAGGCCGACCCCCGGCAGCAACAGGCACGCTTGAACCTGGCCAGCCTATTGCTGCAAAGCGGTCATGGGGAGGAAAGTGCAGCCCAGTACCGCAGATTGCTCACCATCGAGCCGGACAATTTTCTGGCCCGGGCCGGTTTGCTGGATGCACTGATTCACAGCAATAAAACCGATTCCGCCCTTGAGCAACTCAGCGCCTGGTTGAAAGCCTCGGGTGACAAACCACAAACACTGATTCTGACACTCAAAACCCTGTTGCAACCTGAAATTACCCCGCAGCAGGCGGCCAGCCCCTGGGCACAGGCACAGCTGGCGCCCTTGCCAGGCAAAAAACAGGGGCCACTGGCCACCTCCCCGAGGGCGGGCCAACTGGTTGATTTACTGGCCTTGTGGCGGGCCAAAACCGGACAGGCCAAAGACAACGAGGCAGTCCTTTCCTGGTGGCACAGCGCGCGCGAACGGCTGAAGCTGCCCACTGACAAGGCCGACGAAGAAGCCCTGCGGGATGCCCTGACCACCTTGCATAACGGCCACCTGCCGCCACCGGCCCAATGGCTGGCCGGAGAGAAAAAGTCATGAATAATCCGCCGATGCGTTCAACCAGTCTCTGCTTGCTTGTGCTGATTGGGCTGGTGCTGACCGGCTGTTCCGCGCCAACTGACTCCGATACCCCGGCGGCTGCAACGGATAGCGCAACGCAAATCAAGGGAAACACCTCCAGCCAACCCGTGCCCTTGTTGAGCGCGCTGGAAAACCCGTCGCTTGGGGTCGATTTTGTGCACGATGCCGGTTTTTCCGAGTCCTACTCCATCTACGAGCCACTGGGATCGGGCGTGGCCACTCTGGATGTCAATAACGACGGCTGGCTGGATGTGTTTTTCCCTCAGTATGGCACCGGCGGTGTCGGTTCCCGGCTGTATCTCAATAATCACGGCCAGGGGTTTGAGGATATTTCCGATCAGGCCGGTATCAGCGATGTGCGTGGCCTGATTTTTGCCGCAGCCGCCGATTACAACAACGACGGCCTCACTGATTTGCTCACCGGCGGTGAGAATCAGCTAATGCTGCTTGCCAATACCGGAAAAAACGGCTTTGTGGACAGCGGGCTTGTTGCCTCACCCGGCGGGGAGCAGTTTTTTTCCGGCGCCAGCTGGTTTGATGCCGATGCCGATGGCTGGCTGGATGCCTGGGTCAGTAACTACGTGGATGGGTCACGGCCAGCGGAGTGTCGCCAGGCCGATGGCAGCCGGGGTTTTTGTCCGCCCAGTGCCTACCCCGATCGTACCGACCTTTTTCTGCATAACCGCCAAGGCAAAGAGTTTCCTCCCTATGCCGGGCCTGAAATCACGGCTCGTGCCGGCTTGGGGGTTGTGGCGGCGGATTTCGATAACAATGGCTGGCCGGATATTTATGTGGCCAATGATGAAGAAGCCAACCAGCTCTTTCTGAACCAGAACGGGCAGTTCGGGCCTGATGAGGCCCTGCGCCGTGGCGCCGGCTTGAACCTGATGGGCGAAACCGAAGCCAGCATGGGCGTGGCCGTGGGCGACATTGACAGCAACGGCTTTCCCGACCTGTATCTGACCCACTACCGCAACGAAACCAACACCATTTACTATAACCACAACGGACAGTTCACGGACAAAACCGCCCAGGCCGGGCTGGCCACCGAGGTGCGGCCGGTAACCGGATTTGGCACCGTGTTTACAGACCTGAATGGCGATAACCGGCTGGATATTGTGACGGTCAACGGTTCGGTGGTCACCACCGATGACGCCGATGGCCACACCAATGGCCGGCTGCACGCCGAACCGGTGCAAGTGTGGCTGAACACACCCGCTGGTTTCGTTTATCAACAGCGCCTGGCAAAAACCCTGCCGCTGAAAGTGGGCCGTGGCCTGATTGCGGTGGACTGGGATAATGACGGCGACAAGGATCTGATCAGCAGCAACAACAATCAAAGCCCGACATTCCTGCGCAACAACAGCAACCCGCCGCATTGGTTGGGCCTGGACCTGCGTTGCCACCAGCGACCAGCCATTGGCACCAAAGTGATCGCGGAAACGGCCGACGGGCTGCGCTGGCACCGCGCCGTGCACACCGATGGCAGTTATGCGTCCAGTCAGGACCCGCGCCTGCTTTTTTACGGCCTGTCGGGAAACGACCGGATTGCCATTCGCTGGCCCGGCGGGCAGCAACAAAACCTGAACCCTGCGGATGTGCCCGGCAACAGCTATGCCGTCGTCACTTGCCCCGCCAGCACACAGAAGGCCGACTGACCCATAGGGGGCTTCTGATTGAATCTGGCGCGAGCAGATTATCGTGTAAATGTAAAATTGTTCAGTTCAAGGCGCAAGCCGCACGCAATAGCAAGACTATTGTGAAGGTTTGCAACGCAAAAATGGACGACTTTACACCACAAGATGCCGGGTCACGATTTGATCAGAGCTTCCCTGGCCAACAAAGGGCTACCGTTGGGGCTTTTCTCACGTTACAATATATCTCTTTATCCGAACAAAGAGATATATAGCCATGAGCGACTACCTGTTTACTTCCGAGTCAGTCTCCGAAGGCCATCCGGACAAGGTGGCGGATCAAATTTCCGATGCCGTCCTGGACGCCATTCTCAAAGAAGACGCCAATGCCCGCGTGGCCTGTGAAACCATGGTCAAAACCGGCGCGGCCATCGTTTCGGGCGAAATCACCACCGACGCCTGGGTGGACCTGGATAACCTGGTGCGCGAAGTCATCACCGGCATCGGCTATAACAGTTCCGACGTGGGTTTTGATGGCAACACCTGCGCGGTCATGTCGCTGATTGGCAAACAGTCCGGCGATATCGCCCAGGGCGTGGATCGCACCGCACCGGAAGAACAGGGTGCCGGCGATCAGGGGCTGATGTTTGGCTACGCCAGCAACGAAACCGATGTGCTGATGCCTGCCCCCATCACCTACGCGCACCGTCTGGTGCAGCGGCAAGCCTTTGTGCGACGCACCGGCAAGCTGAACTGGCTGCGCCCTGATGCCAAAAGCCAGCTGACTTTCCGTTACGTGAATGACAAGCCCGTGGGCATAGACGCGGTGGTGCTTTCCACCCAGCATTCGCCGGAAATCAGTCAACGCGACCTGCGCGAAGCGGTAATGGAAGAGATCATCAAGCCGGTGTTGCCTGAAAATTGGATTGACGGTAACACCAAGTTCCACATTAACCCCACAGGCCAGTTCATTATCGGTGGCCCCGTGGGCGACTGCGGTCTGACCGGGCGCAAGATTATTGTGGACACCTATGGTGGCATGGCCCGTCATGGCGGTGGTGCCTTTTCCGGCAAGGACCCGTCCAAAGTGGACCGTTCCGCCGCCTATGCTTGCCGATACGTGGCTAAAAACGTGGTTGCCGCCGGCCTCGCTGACCGCTGCGAAGTGCAGGTTTCCTATGCCATTGGCGTGGCCGAGCCCACCTCCATCAGCGTCACCACTTTTGGCACCGGCAAAGTCGATGACCGCGTCATTGAACGGCTGATCCGCGAACATTTTGACCTGCGTCCCTACGGCATCATCAAGGAGCTGGACCTGATCCGCCCCATCTATCAAAAGACCGCCGCCTATGGCCACATGGGCCGTGAGGAACCGGAATTTACCTGGGAAAAAACCGACAAGGCCGATATCCTGCGCAGCGAAGCCGGGTTGTAATCCGGCTTAGTTATTAGTTACACCCTTTCACCAAACACCTAAACGAGAACCACCATGAGCACAGCACAGCAACCCACCATCAAAACCGATAACACCCCCGATTATCACGTGGCCGACATCGGCCTGGCTGATTGGGGCCACAAGGAAATCCGTATTGCCGAAACCGAAATGCCGGGCCTGATGGCCATTCGCGAAGAATATAAGGATGAGCAACCCCTGAAAGGCGCCCGCATTGCCGGTTCGTTGCACATGACCATCCAGACTGCCGTGCTGATCGAAACCCTGCGCGCGCTGGGTGCCGATGTGCGCTGGGCCTCCTGCAACATCTACTCCACCCAGGATCACGCCGCCGCCGCTATTGCCGATCAGGGCATTCCGGTATTTGCATTCAAGGGCGAAACGCTGGAAGACTACTGGGAATTCACCCACAAGATCATGGAATGGGACAATGGCGGCACACCCAACATGATTCTGGACGACGGCGGCGACGCCACCATGCTCATCACCCTGGGCGCCAAAGCCGAAAAAGACCCTTCGGTGCTCGACAACCCCACTTCCGAAGAAGAAGAGTACCTGTTTGCCAGCATCAAGAAACGCCTGGCGGAAAAACCCGGCTGGTACAGCAACGTACTGAAAAACATTCAGGGCGTCACGGAAGAAACCACCACCGGCGTGCACCGCCTGTATGAAATGGCCAAAAAAGGCGAACTACCCTTCCCGGCCATTAACGTCAATGACTCGGTTACCAAATCCAAATTCGACAACCTTTATGGCTGCCGTGAATCCCTGGTGGATGGCATCAAACGTGCCACCGACGTGATGATCGCCGGCAAAACCGCCGTGGTCTGCGGCTATGGCGATGTGGGCAAGGGTTGTGCCCAATCCCTGCGTGGCCTGGGTGCCACCGTCTGGGTCACCGAAATCGATCCCATCTGTGCGCTGCAGGCAGCCATGGAAGGTTACAAGGTGGTGACCATGGAAGAAGCCGCCGACAAGGGCGATATTTTTGTCACCGCCACGGGCAACTACCACGTCATCACCTACGACCACATGAAACAGATGAAAGACCAGGCCATCGTTTGCAACATTGGTCATTTTGATAACGAAATCGACGTGGCCGGGCTGGAAGAAAAATGCCAGTGGGAAGAGATCAAGCCACAGGTGGATCACGTGATTTTCGAAGACGGCAAGAAGATTATCCTGCTGGCCAAGGGGCGCCTGGTCAACCTGGGCTGCGCCACCGGACACCCCAGCTTTGTCATGTCCAACTCCTTTACCAATCAGGTGCTGGCGCAGATGGAGCTATTCCAGGATGCCCAGAAGGAAGAGGGAGAGAAAAAGTACGAGAACAACGTGTACGTACTGCCCAAGCACCTAGATGAGAAAGTCGCCCGGCTGCACCTAGGCCGCATCGATGCCCACCTGACCACACTCACGCCAGAACAGGCCGCCTACATCGGCGTTTCACCCGAAGGCCCGTTCAAGCCCGAGCACTACCGCTACTAAAGCGGCATCAGTAACATGAGCAAACGCGGTTTCAGTTTCGAGTTTTTCCCGCCCAGAACACCGGAGCAGCAAGTGGCTCTGGCGGTCACGCAGGAAAAATTGCGGCAGCTGGAACCGCAGTTTTTTTCTGTCACCTTCGGGGCTGGTGGTTCCACGCTGGATGCCACCCGAGAGACCGTGCTGGAACTGCAAAAGCACGGTTCGCCCGTGGTGGTTCCGCATTTGTCATGCATGGGCGGCACGCCCGAATCCATCAAGGCGCTGCTGCAGGAATACCTGGAAGCCGGCATTGACCATATCCTCGCCCTGCGTGGCGACGTGCCTTCGGGCATGGGGTCGGTGGGCTACTTCCGTCACGCCAATGAGCTGATCGAATTTATCCGCACGGAATTCGGTGAGGCCTTCCACATCACGGCCGCGGCCTATCCGGAGGTTCATCCGGAAAGTGAAAGTCGCGCCAGTGACCTGAAACACCTGAAGCACAAAGTGGATACCGGGGTCGACCAGCTGATCACGCAGTTCTTTTTTAATGCCGACGCCTATTTCCAGTTTGTGGACGATGCCCGCAAGGCAGGCATTGACGTGCCCATCATCCCGGGCATCATGCCCATCACCAACTACAGCAACATCAAGCGGTTCTGCGATTTTTGCGGTGCCGACATGCCGCGCTGGCTGCAATTCAAATTGCGTGACTTTGGTGACGACCGCAAGGCCATTCAGGCTTTTGGCACGGATTACATTACCCACCTCAGCCAGCAACTGCTGGACGGCGGAGCCCCTTCCCTGCACTTCTACACCCTGAACCGGGCCAAAGCCACACTGGATATCGTCAATCAGCTCCAGCCGTAAAGCCTTGGTTTCTACAGCATCAAACGTTCGGTTTTCGTAATCGATGCTCTATTTTTGTTCCTAAATTCAGGTCATCGACTTTCACATTCACAGTATAATGCGGCCATACTATTGTGGTATTTCACTTAACGATTCGGGGGGAATCATGAAATTACGCGCTTTTCTTGGCGGCATTCTGCTGCTGACTTCATCCGTTACTGCCTTTGCCAGCACCGGCACCACCAATGATCTGGCCGATGGCACCGAGAACAACAATGGTACCATCAGCACGGTGCCCAGCAACTACCAGTTTCCAGCCGCACCCAGTGCCGCTAATGGCATCCTGTACAGCAATGGCCAATTGATCACGCATCCGGGAGCAGGCCCCAGTGGCGAAGACGTGAGCGTGTTGCAAAATGGCTCACTGGGCATGACCACCCTGGGTTTTGGTCACCAGGTTTCGTCCGACTTCCGAATTGCGGATGATTTCACCATCAGTGATCCCTTCTGGGACATTGAGGAAATCACTTTTTACGCCTACCAGACTGGAGAAACCGCCTCCACCATCACGGCGGTCAACCTGCGCATCTGGGACGGCCCACCCGGCCAGCCCGGCAGTAACATTGTGTTTGGCGATGACACCACCAATCGCATGACCTCCACGGTGTATGCCAACATCCTGCGGGCCACCGAGCAGCAACCACCGGCAGGCACCACTGGCACCAGCTTTCCCACCAATCGCCAGATTGCCGCCAGCACAGTGGCGGTCAATATTCGCCTCAACCAGGGCACCTACTGGCTGGACTGGCAAAGTGATGGCTCCGGAGCCTCTGGCCCCTGGGCACCACCTATCACCATTCTCGGCCAGACCACTACAGGCAACGCCATGCAATATACCGGTTCCTGGGGACCCGCCCTGGATGGCGGAACAAGCGCTCCCCAAGGGTTTCCTTTTGTGGTGGCCGGTACGGCCATCATTCCGCAAATCCCGGCCAGCAACCGCTACACCTTGCTGCTGCTGTTTGGTGGCCTGGGTGCATTGGCTGTGCTGACGCTTTATCGACGTCGAGCGCGCTGAAGGCGCATCTCCATCCTGACACAAACAGAAAGCCCGGAAATTTCCGGGCTTTCTGGTATACAGGTGTCAGCCATTTCACTTCAGCAGCATGGCGTCCCCGTAACTGAAAAAACGATACCGCTGCCCAATGGCGTACCGGTAGGCCCGATCAATCAGGTCCTTGCCGGCAAAGGCGCTGACCAGCATCAGTAAAGTGGATTCGGGCAGGTGGAAATTGGTCAACAAGGCATCAAC
>WGBZ01000263.1 GCA_015494035.1 Lysobacterales bacterium
AGCTCCTGGTGGGTCAACCTGTTCGGGCACAGTAACGCCCACATCAACCAGCGCATCAATGAACAAATGCAGCGGCTGGAACACTGCATTTTTGCCGGCTACACCCATGAGCCGGCCATCGAACTGGCCGAATCGCTGGTGGCCATCACGCCACCGGGGCTGAATCGGGTTTTTCTGGCCGATAACGGTTCATCGGCGGTGGAAGTGGCACTGAAAATGAGCTTTCATTTCTGGCTTAACCAGGGCCACGGGCGCAAGCACCGCTTTATTAATCTGAGCAATGCCTACCATGGCGAAACCCTGGGGGCGCTGGCGGTGGGCGACGTGCCCCTGTACAAGGACACCTACGCGCCCTTGCTGATGAGCCCCATCACTGCACCGTCACCGGACTGCTTTGGCCTGCCCGATGCGGCCGCTTGCGAGGCCAATGTGCAGGAAAAACTGCAGGCCATGCAGCGTCTGCTGGAAACCCATCACGACGAAGTCTGTGCGGTGATCGTGGAACCGCTGGTGCAATGCGCCGGTGGCATGCGCATGTACCCGCCGACTTACCTCAGCGGCCTGCGTGCCCTGTGTGATCGCTATCAGGTACACCTGATTGCCGATGAAATCGCCGTGGGCTTTGGCCGCACCGGCACATTCTTTGCCTGCGAACAGGCCGCCATCAGCCCCGATTTCATGTGCCTCTCCAAAGGCCTGACCGGCGGCTACCTGCCCTTGTCGGCGGTGCTGACCGGGGAAGCCGTGTATCAGGCGTTTTACGACGATTACACCAAACTCACGGCCTTTCTGCATTCTCACAGCTACACCGGCAACCCACTGGCCTGCACCGCCGCGCTGGCCACACTGGAACTGTTTGAACTCAATGACACCGTGGCCAACAATCAGCGGCTGGCTGAGCACCTGAAAACCGCACTGGACATATTTCGCGACCACCCCAACGTGGCCGAAGTGCGTCAAACCGGGCTGATTGCTGCGGTGGAACTGCAAAACGCCAACGGCCAGCCTTTTGACTGGCAAGAGCGGCGTGGCTTGCGCGTGTATCAACACGGGCTGAAAAACCAACTGCTGATCCGCCCGCTGGGGGACGTGGTCTATTTCATGCCGCCGTATGTGATCACACCTGAAGAAATCGATTTCATGGTGGAAACCGCTTTTGCCGGCATTAACGAGGCGGTGCGATGAGTGTCGGGGACAGCAAAAAAGCCAGCCGCCGGGTCGTGCGCCTGTATCATCGGCAGGCCCAGGGGCCCGGCGTGCTGGCACTGGATCGGGACCAGGCGCATTATTTACGCACCGTGTTGCGCCTCAAACCCGGCCAGCCCCTGCTGGTGTTCAATGGTCAGGGTCAGCAATGGCAGGCCACGGTGGAACAGCTAGATAAAAAAGGCGGCCAGTTGCAGCTGGGGGATTCCGTGGCTGCCACACCGCCCTCGCGCCTGAACCTGACTCTGGTGCAAGGCATCAGCAAGGGCGACCGCATGGATACCAGCATTCAGAAAGCCGTGGAACTGGGCGTCAACCGCATTGTGCCACTGATGACGCAATGGAGCGATGTGCGCCTGAATAACGAACGGCTGCAGAAAAAACTGCGCCACTGGCAACAGGTGGCCATCAGCGCCTGCGAGCAGTGCGGGCGGGCCGATGTGCCGGAGGTGACCACAGCAGTGAGCCTTGATGACTACCTGCGGGCCAAAAAACACCCTGGCATTTACCTGGACCCACGGGCCGCTCACACGCTGGCCGAAGCGGCTCCGACCGCGGGCGAATCACTGGACATCCTGATTGGTCCGGAAGGCGGTTTCAGTGATGCTGAAATTCAGGCCATGCAAGCCAATAAGTGCCAGGGCGTGCGCCTGGGCGCGCGCATTTTACGCACCGAAACCGCTGGCCCGGCCGTGATTGCGGCCTTACAGGCCCTGGTCGGGGATTTTAGCTAGGGAAGCGCTGATCGAATCGTAACACGGCATCTTGCGGCGCAAAATCGTCCATTTCTGTGTTACAAACCTTCGCAATAGCTGGCTATTACGTGCGGTTTGCGCCTTGAACTGAACAATTTTCACACGCAATCTGCTCGCGCCAGATTCAATCAGATCTTCCTTAGTCATCAGTCCCTTGAGCTGACTGCGTCACGGCGCAGTGGTCGAAATGGTTGGCCACAAAAAAGCCGACCCGTTCGGATCGGCTTGGATTTCACCACGATCAACCGGAGCCGGTTTAACGCTTGAGTTTTTTCTTGAGCCGCGCCAGTGCCTGCAGTTGCGCCAGGGCCTTGGCCAGTTCGGCCTCTACCTTGGCCAGCTCGTATTTTTTGTCCTTGGTGGCCAGCAGGCGCTCGGCTTCTTCCTTGGCCTTGATGGCTGCCGCCTCATCGATGTCTTCAGCGCGAATGGCCGTGTCGGCCAGCACGCTGATCAGGTACGGCTGCACTTCCAGAATACCGCCAGAGACGTAGTAGTCTTCCTCGCTGTTGTCTGGAAACTGGATGCGGACTTCACCAGGCTTGAGCAAGGTCATAAGTGGCGCGTGACGCGGGGCTATGCCCAGCTCGCCCATGATGCCCGAGGCAATCAGCATGCTGACCTCACCTGAGAAGATTTCCCTCTCGGCGCTGACGATCTTGCATTGAATGGTGCTGGCCATGTGTTGGCTCCTTAAGCGGCTTTTTCAGTCATTTTCTTGGCTTTTTCAACGGCTTCATCAATGGTGCCCACCATGTAGAAGGCCTGCTCTGGCAGGTCGTCGTATTCGCCATTCAGAATGCCCTTGAAGCCACGGATGGTTTCTTCCAGTGGCACGTATTTACCCGGTGCGCCGGTGAACACTTCAGCCACAAAGAAAGGCTGGGAGAAGAAACGCTCGATTTTACGCGCGCGGGCCACGGTCAGTTTATCTTCTTCAGACAATTCATCCATGCCCAGAATCGCGATGATGTCCTTGAGTTCCTTGTAGCGTTGCAGGGTGCCCTGTACCTTACGCGCCACGTCATAGTGTTCTTCACCCACCACCAGCGGGTCCAGCTGGCGCGAGGTGGAATCCAGCGGATCCACCGCCGGGTAAATACCCAGCTCGGCAATCTGGCGCGACAGGACGACGGTGGCGTCCAGGTGAGCAAAGGTGGTGGCCGGTGACGGGTCAGTCAAGTCATCCGCAGGCACGTACACGGCCTGGATGGAGGTAATGGAACCGGTCTTGGTGGAGGTAATGCGTTCCTGCAACATGCCCATTTCTTCAGCCAGCGTCGGCTGATAACCCACCGCGGAAGGCATACGGCCCAGCAAGGCGGACACTTCGGTACCGGCCAGGGTATAACGATAGATGTTGTCAATAAACATCAACACGTCGCGGCCTTCATCACGGAAATATTCGGCAATGGTCAGGCCAGTCAGGGCCACACGCAGGCGGTTACCTGGTGGTTCGTTCATCTGACCATAAACCAGCGCCACCTTGTCCAGTACGTTGGAATCCTTCATTTCGTGGTAGAAGTCATTCCCTTCACGGGTACGCTCGCCCACACCGGCGAACACGGAGTAACCGCTGTGCTCGATGGCGATATTCCGGATCAGCTCCATCATGTTCACGGTTTTGCCCACACCCGCGCCGCCAAACAGGCCAACCTTGCCGCCTTTGGCAAACGGGCAGATGAGGTCAATCACCTTGATGCCGGTTTCCAGGATATCGTTGGAAGCGGCCTGCTCGATATACTTGGGCGCCTTGCGGTGAATGACCCATTCTTCTTCGGCGCCAATGGGGCCTTTTTCATCAATGGGTTCACCCAGCACGTTCATGATCCGACCCAGAGTCTTGGTACCCACAGGGACTTTGATGGGGGAGCCGGTTGATTCAACGGCCATGCCGCGCTTGAGACCGTCCGTGGTGCCCATGGCAATGGTACGTACCACGCCATCACCCAGCAGTTGTTCCACTTCCATCACGGTGCCGGTGTCGACGATTTTCAATGCGTCATACACTTTTGGCACTTCATCGCGGGGGAATTCGACGTCAACCACCGCGCCGATGATCTGTACAATTTTACCTGTGCTCATTGAGGTTCTCCTGTTCGTATCGGGGGTGCGCGTTAAACCGCAGCGGCACCACTAACAATTTCTGAAATTTCCTGGGTAATGGCAGCCTGTCTGGCCTTGTTGTAGACCAGTTGCAGCTCCTTGATCAGCTCTTTGGCGTTATCCGAAGCGCTCTTCATGGCCACCATGCGGGCCGCGTGTTCACTGGCCAGGTTTTCCAGCACGCCCTGGTAAACCAGTGATTCAATGTAGCGAATCAGCACGTGATCCAGCACCACTTCCGGTTCCGGCTCGTAAATGTAATCCCACTGGTCGCGAATGTTTTCGTCTTCAACCGGCACCAGCGGCAGCAGCTGGTCGATCACCGGCTTTTGCACCATGGTGTTAATGAAGTCGTTGTAGACCAGATAGAGGCGATCCAGCGTGCCATCACGGTACCGGTCCAGCATGATCTTGACCACACCAATGATGTCACTCAATTCCGGATTATCACCCAGGCCACTGACATTGCCCAATAGATTCACATCCGTGGCCTTGAAGAAAACACCGGCCTTGGTGCCAATGGCCACCACGTCAATATCGGCGCCACGGGCCTGCCAGTCACGCATGTGACTAACGGCTTTCTTGAATTCGTTGGTGTTCAAGCCACCGCACAAACCACGATCGGTACTGATGATGATATAGCCCACGCGTTTGGCCGGGTCGCGCTTGAGCATAAACGGGTGTTTGTACTCGGGGTTGGCGTGCGCCAGATGGCCGGCAATCTGCCGGATCGTACGCGCATACGGTCGCGCAGACAGCATTTTGTCCTGGGCTTTTTTGATCTTGCTGGCAGAAACCATCTCGAGCGCGGAGGTCACCTTGCGGGTGCTTTGCACGCTCTTGATCTTGCTTCTGATTTCTCTTGCACCTGCCATAGCAAATTACTCCGGTTGGGTACGCCAGCTCTTACCAGCTGCCTGTTTTCTTGAACTCTTCAACAGCGGCCTTGAGCGCGGATTCGATTTCTTCGTTGTAATCGCCAGTGGCGTCAATCTTGTCCATCAAATCCTGGTAGTTGGCGTGCATGAACTCCAGCAGGGCTTTTTCGAAGTCGTTAATCTTGTTGACTTCCACGTCGTCCATGTAACCCTTGTCCAC
>WGBZ01000264.1 GCA_015494035.1 Lysobacterales bacterium
GGTGGTGATCGTTCGCGGCGTCAGCATAGTATGTTTGCCGTTGCCCGGACCATAGGTAGGAATGGAGCGCCAGCACTGGATCACGTCGAGCGTCGTGGCCAGTCCGTTGCAGGGCCGCCCCGGTTCAGTGGATTGAAGGATGTTCATCGTCGGTGAATTTACCTTGTCATTGGTGCCCATGATGAACATAAACGGTTTTTTGGTGGCGGTATTGGGTGAGAATCCCGCGCCGCCACCGGCAGTCGCCTGGGCGTCGATTTTTGCCTGATTCATTATATTGGATATCGCTGCAAAGCCATCAAAGGTATCGGCGGAACCCTGTGTGATAAACAATTGGTAGACCATCCCCGCACCGTTGGAAAAACCCGTGGCGTAATAGCCGGTGGGGCTGATCTGGGGATCGGCATTGATTGCCGCCACCATCTGCTGCACAAAGCTCAGGTCGTCCGACCAGTTTCCGCCGCTCTGGTAGGGAAGGCCGGTATATTTCGGTGGGATCGTCGGGCCGGCGGGCGTGCCACAGGTATCCGCCGCCGCCAGGTCCGCCCAAGTGGGCGCATTTTGACCGATATGCCGCCAGACAGGCTTGCATTTGCCCCTCTGGTTGCTCACCAGGGCGGAGGGGGAGACGATCACCATGCCCTGCTCGGTGTGCTTGTCCCAGATGGCCGTTTGTACCGAGGCATCACCACCCCCGCCATGAAAGGCGAAGACGACGGGCATGTTTTGTTTTATCGCGGCCGGCCCGTCGCTTGGCACATGAATGCAGAAATGCCGGTCGATGCCGTTGACCGTGATCCCGCAACTCTGAAATTCCGCATTGTTGCACCTTGCCTCATCGGGCGTACCGGCCCCAGGCGGAGGTGTGGGGCAGGTAAAGCCATAGGCGCTGCCGGCAAGTAAAAAGAACAAGATTCCTGTGTATTTTATGATGCGCATGTCGATAGTTTCCTTTTTTTCATTAATCACTGGGTGTGCATCATGACAACCGGAAGCCGTTTCGAAGCAGTGGCTTCCATTGCCACGACACGGGGGAAGGACGCCCGATTCCATTTCAGGCAAAGTGAAATCATGACCCGGGTCGTGTACCGGGTTTATCCCATGCCCTTGTAATCGGCTTCCATGTCCTCGATTTGTTTCTTGCCTCGACTCCAGTCCTTCACCTTGTGGAGTTTGTAGGCGAAGACAGAACCGGCCGAAAGCGTGATTTCCTGCGTACCGTACCTTCCCCCTCTGGCGGTGACGCCCAGGCCACTTGCGATTTCCGAAACCGATATTGACTCGGCGGTATCGAATTGTTCTGCCAGCTCGGTTTCGATCACGATCCAGACCTCTGAGACGATCCGTCCATCTTTGCCTTCATCGGCAAGGTAGTTGCGTGCGGCATTGGCATTGCCGTTCAGCATCTTCTTCAGGGGTCTCTCGGAAATCGACAAGTTGAACAGCTTGAGCTTGGCGTTTTTGGCCTTCTGGTATGAATATGTCCTTGCCACCTTCATGTTCAAACCAAAAACAGGTACTAGCCCATTGACCTCTACCTCGGCTTTTGTCGTTTGGTTCCAGTTGATGCTCACGGGCTTGCCTTCCTTGACGATGTTCTTGAGGTGTTTCCGGGCCACTTTTCCCTCGGGGTCGAGGTATGCCTTGGCACCAATGGGATCCTTCTTTTCGCCGAAGGTGGCGAGTTCCACAAGGTGGGCGTTTCCACGGAAATACTTTTGCGATCCATACTTAAAACTGTGCTTGGTAATGTTGATTGCCATGATCTACTCTTTTTCGTGATCCTGCGTTGATGGGTTGATGTCCTTATTTCCACGGCCAATGGCACGGGATTATTCGCCTGCTCGCCGGGCATCAGCGCCCTGCGGGAGACGGATATCAGGATACGGAAAAAGGGTTTCAAATAGGTTGCACTGCTTTTACGGCAGGGTTTTGGCTTCCCGTTGCAGGCAGAACCGGCGGGCCTGGCGGTAGCGACCCAGACTTTCCAGGCAACGTGTCACGCCCAGGTGGAAGG
>WGBZ01000265.1 GCA_015494035.1 Lysobacterales bacterium
ATCGGCCCGCAAGCCCACAAAAAAACCACTGAAAAACCACCGCAACCCGACGTAGGGAATAGCCATGAATGAAATCGAACACCTGCTGAAATACTTCGATTTGGAACAAATCGAGGAAAATATTTACCGTGGCCAGAGCATGGATATTGGCACCGGTCGCATTTTTGGTGGTCAGGTGCTGGGACAAGCCCTTGCTGCGGCCTGCCGCACGGTCACCGACGACCGCCAGGCACACTCCCTGCATGCGTATTTTTTGCGCGAAGGCGACTGCAACAAACCGGTGGTTTTCACCGTGGACCGGGCTCGCGATGGGCGCAGTTTTAGCAATCGCCGGGTGGTGGCCATTCAGTACGGGCGGCCAATTCTGAATCTGGCCGCTTCGTTCAAGATTGACGAAACCGGTTTTGAACATCAGACGGACATGCCGGTGGTGCCCTTTCCTGAGGAATTACATGAAAAACCCCTGATACCGGCCGATAAAATAAAGCATTTATCGCCACGCATGCGCCGCACACTCACCACCCAGGGGCCATTTGAAATTCGGCCGGTGACGGACATTGACCCCTTCGACACCGAGCCCAAGCCGCCAGTAAAGCGGCTCTGGTTCCGCGCCCGCTACCCGGTACCCGATAACCGTGCCCTGCAGCGTCAGCTGTTGGCCTTTGTGTCGGATTACCACCTGGTCAACACCGCCACGCACCCGCATGGCGTTTCCTACCTGGATCCGACGCTGCAACTGGCAAGCCTCGACCACGCCATGTGGTTTCACCGCGATTTCCGCATTGACGACTGGTTGCTGTACGATTGCTACAGCCCGGTGGCCAGCAACGCCACGGCACTGGCCATTGGCCGGATTTTCAACCGCGATGGCGTACTGGTGGCCACCACCGCGCAGGAAGGGCTGATGCGCAAACGGGACAAGCCGCGTGAACACCACGCCCCGCAGAAATAAACACCGCTTCACCCGACACCCGTGGCTGCCGGGTGACTCGCTAAGGAAGCTCTAATTGAATCTGGCACGAGAAGATTGTCGTGTAAGATTGTTCAGTTCAAGGCGCAAATCGCACGCAATAGCAAGGTTATTGTGAAGGTTTGCAATGCAGAAATGGACGATTTTACGCCGCAAGATGCCGTGTCACGATACAGTCAGAGCTTCCTTAATAACCAATGGCTCAGGCACGCAGGGCCTGATCCAGATCAGCCTCCAGGTCTTCCAGATCTTCAATACCCACTGACAGGCGCACCAGGTTGTCAAAAATGCCAATGTCCTGACGCTCGGCTGCCGGAATGGCCGCGTGCGTCATGATGGCCGGGTGATTAATCAGGCTTTCGATGCCGCCCAGGCTTTCGGCCAGGGCAAACACCTGACAACGTTCCATCATGCGCCGGGCCTCGGCTTCCCCGCCTTTGACCAGGATGGTGATGATACCGCCATAGCCGCCACGCATCTGTTTTTTGGCCAGTTCGTGCTGCGGGTGGCTGGGCAGACCCGGATAAATGACTTTTTCCACCTGTGGGTGGGTTTCCAGCCACTGGGCCAGTGCCAGGGCATTGCGGCAATGGGCCTGCATGCGTAATGGAAGGGTTTTGGCCCCGCGCAGGGCCAGGTAGCTGTCAAACGGCCCCAGCACGGAACCAATGGAGTTTTGCAGAAAAGCCATGCGCTCGGCCAACGCCTCGTCATTCACCACCGCCACCCCGGCCACCACGTCGGAATGCCCGTTGATGTATTTGGTGGCCGAATGCATGACCATATCGAAGCCATAATCCAGCGGATTCTGCAGCACGGGCGAAGCAAAGGTGTTGTCCATCACCGCGATCAAATTGTGCTGTTTGGCAAAATCGGCCACGCTGGCCAAGTCCACCAGTTTAAGCATGGGGTTGGTGGGCGACTCGATCCAGATCATTTTTGTGTTTGACCGCAAGGCCGCTTCCATAGCGCCTGGCTGTGTCAGGTCGGCAAAGGTAAACTGCAAGCCGGCGCTGCGCTTGCGCACGCGATTGAACAGGCGGTTGGTGCCGCCATAGAGGTCGTCCATGGCGATGACGTGATCGCCGGAATCCAGTAGTTCCAGAATGGTGGCCGTGGCGGCCATGCCGGAGGAAAAAGCAAAGCCGTGGCTGCCGTTTTCCAGGTCCGCCACGCAGCGTTCAAAGGCAAAGCGGGTCGGGTTGTGGGTGCGGGAATACTCGAAACCCTGATGCACACCGGGGGACTCCTGGGCATAGGTGGAAGTGGCATAAATGGGCGGCATCACCGCTCCGGTACTGGGGTCCACGTGCTGACCGGCATGGATGGCTCGCGTTTGCAGGCCCTTGTATTTGCGTGACTGGCTCATTGGTTTTCGTCTCGGCGTCTAAGGTAATTCAAAAGATCGATGCGGGTGATCAGGCCGTGGAACTCGTCGCCCTGCTTGACGATGGCCACCTTGCCCTGGTCAAAAATGGGTAACAGGTCGTCAATGGGCGTATTCAGGCCCACAAACTCCAGCTTGCTGGTCATGGCCGAGCTGACCGGGTCATTAAACCGGCTGGAATCGCCGTGCACGGCCATCAACACATCGGATTCGTCAATAATGCCGACAATCCTGCCCTCGTCGATCACCGGCAGTTGCGACACGTCGTACAGTTTCATGCGCTGATAAGCCGCGTTCAGGGTCTCGTTCGGGCCGATGGTGATGGTGTCATGGCTGCTGTAGGGGCGTGAAATGATGTCACGCAAATCGCCATACTGCGGGGTTTCCAGAAAGCCCTGATCCTGCATCCAGTAATCGTTGTACATTTTCGACAGGTACTTGTTGCCGGTGTCCGGCACCAGCATCACCACGCGTTTGGGCTCCTTCTGTTCGCGGCAATATTTCAGCGCCGCAGCCAGGATGGTGCCAGTGGAGGAACCGCCCAGCACGCCTTCACGCCGCAACAGCTCCCGGCCATGGTGAAAGCTTTCCTTGTCGCTGATGGCATAGGCCTTGCTGACCTGGGAAAAATCACTGATGGAAGGCAGAAAATCCTCACCGATGCCTTCCACTTTCCAACTGCCGGACTTGCTCGACAGCGTGCCTTCATTGATGTACTGGGTCAGGATACTGCCCACCGGATCGGCCAGAATAATTTCCGTGTCCGGTGATTCTTCCTTCAGAAACTGCGACAGTCCCGTCATGGTGCCGCTGCTGCCCACCCCCAGCACGATGGCATCCACCTGGCCATCCATCTGCCGCAGTATTTCCGGCCCGGTGGTTTCATAATGGGCTTTGGGGTTATCGGGGTTGCCAAACTGATTGATAAAGTAGGCATTCGGCGTTTCATCGGCGATGCGTCGGGCCAGATCCTGGTAATATTCCGGGTGGCCTTTGGCCACGTCTGAGCGCGTGAGCACAATCTCGGCGCCCATGGCCTTCAGATTGAATATTTTTTCCTTGCTCATCTTGTCGGGAATCACCAGAATCAGTTTGTAGCCTTTTTGCGCCGCCACCAGCGCCAAGCCAATACCGGTGTTGCCGGCGGTGCCCTCCACCAGGGTGTCGCCGGGCTTGATCTTGCCGGCGGCTTCGGCGGCTTCAATCATGCTGCGGCCAATGCGGTCCTTGATAGAACCACCGGGGTTCTGGTTTTCCAGTTTCAGAAACAGCTCACACGGCCCGGTGTCCAGGTGATTGACCTTGAGCATCGGCGTGTTACCGATCAACTCAAGCACGGAATTGACAACTTCTGACATGGTTTTCCCCAAAAAAGCCCGCTTTCAGGCGGGCGGATCAAGGCGGCGTGACTGCCGCCACAAGGTTTGTGTGCACGTAGTAAAAACCCGGCGAATCAGCGCGAAAACGGTTCTTCCAGCACAATGATTTCCACCCGCCGGTTTTTGGCCTTGCCGGCCTCGGTGCTGTTGTCGGCAATGGGAAAGTCCTCGCCCATGCCCACTGCTTCAATCTGCGCAGCCGGGATGCCGTTTTCCACCAGCAGGGCCTTGACCGCTTCGGCGCGCTGTTGGGAAA
>WGBZ01000266.1 GCA_015494035.1 Lysobacterales bacterium
CCATTTATGTCACCCGCGTGCATCCCGTGTTATCGGCGCGGGAAAACACCCTGGCCCTGTCCATGGCCATGGCCGGTTTTCTCCTTCATTTTCTCTATGTCTTTTGGTATTCGCGCCTGAACAGGCCTGCCAGCACGCCTTTGGAAGTGGGGAAAAAACTGCCACAATTCATGGTTGAGGATGAAATGGGTCGATTGAATACCGCTTCGTTTCTCGGTTCGCCAACCATTTTTATTTTTTACCGCGGTAACTGGTGCCCTTTCTGTGTGGCGCAAATCAAGGAATTGGCCCAGAACTACCGCATATTGGCCAAAAGCGGGGTCAAAATTGTGTTGATTTCACCGCAGCCGGAAAAGCTGACCCAGGCGTTGGCCAAACGCTTTGATGTGCCGTTTATTTTTGTCACCGACAAGGGCAATCGCCTGGCCCGGCAACTGAACTTGTTGCATGAACATGGGCTGCCCAAGGGCCTGGAGCTGATGGGGTATGATTCGGACACCGTGTTTCCCACCGTGGTGGTCACTGACACCCAGGGCATCGTGCTGTTCATTGACGAAACTGACAATTACCGCAATCGCCCCGACCCGCGCAAATACCTGCGTTTTCTGGCCGGCCGGCCTCAGGCGCAGTCGCAGGAGAATTTGCGGGCGAATGAAACCGCCGGTGATTTTCAGCCAGACCAGGCGGTCACCCCATGAATGTAATGGGGATCAGGGTGGCAACCCGTGCCTAGTCCCGTTTGCCGGGTTTGAAATTTTCGTAATCGGTGCGGTGGATGTTTCTGGTCGCCTGGCGCCGCAATTTGGCCACCTTTTTCTCTTCCCTGCTGGCTTTGTACTCATCCCCAGCCAGGCGGTACAAACGCGCTGAGGTTTCACGCCAGGTGAGGCCAGGTTCGCGTTGTTTGCGTATGGCTTCCAGGTACTCCCGCGCCTGGTGGAGCTCCTCTGGCGACGGGTTTTCTTTTTGTGAAACGAGATTTGCCCAGGTGAGCATGGAGTCCGGATTGCCGTCTTTTGCAGAAAGTGTCAGCCATTCTTCAGCCGTGTGACCAGTGGTATTGCTGATGGCGCCTTTGCTTAATATGTCATAGAGCATGCGCGAGGCGCGCGATTCACCGCGGGTGGCGGCTTGCTCCAGCCAGAACAGGCCTTTTTGCGGCTCTGCTTTGGCACCACGGCCATAAAAGATATTACGACCAAGGACAAACTGAGCCGCCGGGTGTCCATTCTGCGCTGCTTTCAGTAACCACTGGTTGGCTTCCTGCGGTGTCAGGCGGAGTGCTTCGGGAACCAGATCGCGCTTGGAGCCCGCTATGGCGGCATAGATATATTGGGCTTCTGGGTTGCCTGAAGCGGCCACCTGGTGAACCTTCTGAATGTTTTTTCGGAAGAGCTTGCGGTATTGTTGTTGCAGTCTGTCCCCTTCCATGGCGAACTCAATGGTCTGGGTGATGGGAATGGGCTCGGGACGGGTGTTTTCAGGATACTTCACTTTGAATTTCCATTTTTCCACCGCAGCAATGGCCTCCTTGTCAAAACCGCCGGGCGGGAATGATTCAACCACGTGGACATTACTGACGCTGCCATCTGGCAGTACATCAAACTCTAGTGTGACCCAGCCCTGCTGTGATCTTTTTACCATTTTTCCGGGGTATCGAGGGGGCACGCGGTGGATGGCGGTGGCGGACGGGGCTTCAGTCACTGTATTCGCCGGAACCTTGTGTGTACTTGGGGGGAGCGGCGAAAGGGCCTGCTGACCGTACTGGCTGGACAGTTGCCGGGCACGCTGGTTTGCCTGGGCCAGGGCTTCGGCAGGCAAAGCGTTTTCAATCACTTTCAGTGCCTGAGCCGCTTTTTCTGAAGGCGTTTCGTTGGCCAGTTTTATCCAGGCATAGGCTTCAATGGGGTCAGGTTTGGTGGCTTGTCCTTTCAGGATCATGACGCCCAGATTGAACTGGGCCTTCTCGTTGCCCAGCTTCGCCAGTTGCTGAAATTCCTGCAGGGCTGCCGGGTAGTTCTTTTCGTGGTAATGCGTGGTGGCCGATAGCAGGTCGGCCGAAACCCGTGGGGCAGTCAGCAGCGTAAAGACAAGCGCAATGGCCAGTGACACGGTTCGTATTGACATGGTGATTTCTCCGGGTTTTGTGTGGGGGTACTGGAGTGATAATATCATCTTAAACCGCCTGGTTAAATACATAAGAGGCTTTGTTTTCTTTTTCGTGAGAGCCATCTTGATCAAACAATCATCTGTGTCAGTCGCTGGCAGGCAGCCACACGGTAATCGTTTCCGGTGGCAGACAGGTGGTGTCACTGCAGGCCTGTAAATGCACCCGCAACGGCAGGCCATCGGGTTGCTCTGAATGCGGTGTCGCGTGCGGCGATGAGGGTGTCTCTGTGGCTGAGGCTTTGGCTGGCTGGGTGCCGGCTGACAGCAGCTGGCCATGAATGGTGACCTCGTCCGACCAGGTTTTTAATGGCTGCTCCTGAAAGGTGAGGGATTGCTGCCGGGAGTCCGGCCACTGGATGCGGTCAAGAATCACCCCACGGCTGGCCGGTGTGGCCAGCGCAAAGGCCTGTGCGCTGGTATCGTCGTGCGCCGTGATGTGCCAGCCCGGCGCCACCTGCAGTTGCAGGGAAAAGCGGTGAGGATTCACCCGCCTGGCCTGCAGGCGAATGCGGCCACCACCGGCATAGGCAATGGGCGAAACTTCGCCTTCGTTCATCCAGTGCATGGCCAGCAGGGTGGATGCGTGGCCCAGCGGTGCCTGTGCCACGGAACCGGCGATGGTTTTCAGGGCCTGCTGAAATCGCTGGGCATAGGCCGCTTTGCCGGTGCGATGCCACAGTTTGGCCAGGGCTTGCAGCATCAGCGCCTGACCGGAAGGCGTGGCGCCGTCCGCGCTTTTTTGCAGGCGACGTTGCCAGGGGATGCCGGCTTCCACCGGGTTGTCGTAAAAGCCGCCGGAGGGGCTGGAAAGACTGGCCGGCATGTCGTGGTAAAGCTGCTCGGCCTTATGTAGCCAGTCGACATTGCCGGTGCTGTCATAAAGCTGCAACAGGGCCAGCAACAGCTGCGCGTAATCTTCCAGCTGGGCGCTCAGGTGGCCGGGCGAACCGGCCAGTGAGCTGCGAATCAGGCCTTTATTCTTCAGGCGGTGATGACGCCACAGAAAATCAAGGGTTTGTTGCGCCGCCTGCAAATAATCCGGCCGCTTCAACGCGGTGGCAGCACCTGCCAGCGCACGCACGGCGTGGGCGTTCCAGGCCGTGATGATCTTTTTGTCCAGCAACGGCCTGGGGCGGCGATTGCGGGCTGTCAACAGGCGTTGATTGATGCGATCCAGGGTGCTGATAAATTCAGGCAGGGGCATCGAGAACTCGGCCGCCAGCGCTGGCAGGCTTTTGCGCCGATGGAGAATATTCCGGCCTTCGAAGTGCCCCGTGCGAGTTACCGGATAGATACGCTCGGCCAGGCGCTGTATGGTTGGTTCTTCTTCTTTTAACGCGGCCCGGAACTCATCCAGTGACCAGGTGAAATACGCGCCTTCCTGCCTTTCTCCACTGGCGTTGAGGCTGTCCGCGTCGCTGGCGCTGTAAAACCCGCCGCTTTGGCTGTGCATGTCTCGTAGCAGATAATCCAGCGCGCCCATGGCGGTGCGTTTGTCTTCCAGCCGCCCCCGCTGTTGCCAGGCGGTGGTATAGATTTCGGCCAGTTGTGCCTGGTTGTAACCCATTTTTTCAAAATGCGGCACCAGCCAGGCCGGGTCAGTGGCATAACGATGAAAGCCGCCACCGACCTGGTCATGGATGCCGCCTTGTTGCATGGCCGCCAGCGTGTTGTCCAATGCCTGGATGATGCCGCCATCGCCGCTGCGCGCGGCCATGTCCTGCAGAAAGGCCAGCCAGGTTTCCTGCGGAAACTTGGGCGCGGTGCCAAAACCACCCTGCAGGCTGTCGTGCATGTTGAGCAGTTCATCCACGGCCTGATGGCTGGCGCTGGCATCGAGCTGTGTGGTGGCGGTGCGTGCCGCCAGATAGCCACTGATGGCTTTGTCCAGTTCATCGGCCTGTTTCTGTAAGGCCTCAGGGTTTTTCTGCCACACATCCGCCACCCGTTGAAGCAGGGCCAGAAAAGCCGCTTTGGGGTAGTAGGTGCCGCCGAAAAAAGGTTTGCCCTCGGGGGTCAGAAAGGTGGACATGGGCCAGCCGCCGTGGCCGGTGAGTAGTTGCACGGCGGTCATGTAGTAATCGTCCACTGCCGGGCGTTCTTCCCGGTCAACCTTGACCGGAATAAAGTGTGCATTGAGAAAAGCCGCCACGGCCGGGTCTTCAAAACTTTCCTCTTCCATCACGTGGCACCAGTGACAGGTGGCATAGCCAATGGACAAAAAGATGGGTTTGCGCTGCGCCCTGGCCAGCGCAAAGGCTTCCGGCGACCACGCATGCCAGTCCACCGGGTTGTGCGCGTGCTGCAGCAGGTAGGGCGAGCTTTCCAGTATCAGCCGGTTGATGTATATGGGGCTGCCATCGGCCTTCAGGTGCCGGGTGCGAGGCCGGTAATCCGGCCCCTTGCTGCGGTAGGCCTGTAGCAGCTCGCTGGATGGGTGGTCGGGCATAACAGAAACCTCCTGGCCAGGCGTGGCAGCCAGGGCACTGGCCACAGTCATCAGGGCAATAAGCGTCAAGCGTTTCACCTTGGGGATTATAGCCCCTGTCACGTTCATGCAGTGAACAGCCATGCTGTGCCTTATTGTCAGCCCGTATGATGTTAATATAAACTATACCTGTGAACACCATTGCATATATCAAGGGTACGATTGGGGGTATAGCATTAGTGACAGTGAAAATGGTTGGGTTATTTCGGAACGGTTATGAGTTCTCATTATACGAGGCAGTGAAAGGTGATGAATAAACGATTTCGTCCTGGGATTCTGATGGTGGCAGTGGCGCTTGTGGCTATCGGTGGCTTATATCGGTTTTTTGAACCATTGGAAAAGCCCCAAAACAGATTGGGAAACCGTGGGCAGGACGACCTGGCCCATTCGCAAGCGGCTCCTTTAAAGTACCCTGAGGTACCCGGAGGTTCCGGCCTTGCGGCTGTAAAAAGTTCTGCCACTGGCATTAAGAAAGGGCGGCGATTTGACTCGGTTCACGACGGGGCTTCTCCGCAGTTGTCAGCGAAAAGTGCCAACAAGAAGGGGCGCAAGAGCAGCAAGCGCAGTCAGCGATTAAGCTCATCAGTGGACGAGGCATTTCCCTCACTGCAGGGAAAAACGCATTACTACCGTGAAATGATCGACAATCTACAAGGGGCCGAGGCATTGAGTATCCAGCCTTTGGGAAAAAGTGGTGCCCAGGCGTTGCGAGGGGAGATCATAACCACCCTGAGTAAGGACCCGCAGTTGTTTGGTGACTTTGCTGAAGACTTGCGGGAATCCCTGTTGAATACCCCCGGAGCCGTTGATCAGACCGAGGACTACCGGGCCGTGTTTGATGCGGCTCAACAGGCCATGGAGGCACCGGTTTCCATCGATGGTTTGCAATGCGGCCCGGTGTTGTGTGTGGCACGTTTATCGGCAGAAAACGAGGCGTTGCTGACCAGTTATCGTCAGCAACTACTCCAGTCTGGTAGCCACCTTGTATGGCAGGTTTTTGGTGGAGCCAATGCCGTGGACCCGGAAACCGGGCGTGCCATTTATCAGCTCATGTGGTCCAGTAACCCTATTGTCATGGGTTTTCGTGTGGGCCAGCCCGATGCCCCTGCTTCACCAGCAGGAGGATGAGGATAAGGCACTCGCACGCAGTGACAGAGTATTTCTGGGCATGGAACTGCGTCAATTCACGCGAAATGGGCTGACTCTTCACCGTGGTGTGCGGATTTTATCCACCAATCCCGCACTGAGTGACAAGGCTTTATTTTCCAGAGAGCATCAGATTTTTGGCGGCCGGATTAATAAGGTGCTGCAGGGCGTCCATTTCGCCCCATTGCACCTTTTGGCCGATGCACACGGGGAATGCCTGCTTGAAAGCGGCCAGGGCGGTGTTTTCTGTTGTCATGGGCTTGAGTCCTTGGCTGGTGTGTTCGTGGTGCCGGATGTAGCCGGTATTTTAGTGAGCCTCTGACTGAATCGTGACACGGCATCTTGCGGCGTAAAATCGTCCACCTCTGCGTTGCAAACCTTCACAATAGATTGCTATTGCGTGCGGTTTGCGCCTTGAACTGAACAATTTTGTACTACAATCTGCTTCGTCCAGATTCAATCAGCGCTTCCCTTGGGTCTGTTTGCCCATTTGCCTCTGAAAGGCCCATCAAAAAACCCCGCTGCGGCGGGGTTTTTTGGTGAAGATGCGTTCGTGTTACAAGGCTTCGATAATGCCGGCAGCACCCATGCCGGTGCCGATGCACATGGTGACCATGCCGTATTTGCCGCCGGTGCGACGCAGGCCGTGCAGGGTGGTGGCGGTGAGCTTGGCGCCAGTGCAACCTAACGGGTGACCCAGCGCAATGGCTCCACCCAGTGGGTTCAGTTTGTCCGGGTCCAGGCCGGTGTCCTTGAGCACCGCCAGGGACTGGGCGGCAAAGGCTTCATTCAGTTCGATCCAGTCCAGGTCGTCTTTTTTCAGCCCGGCCAGTTCCAGCGCCTTGGGAATGGCCTTGATGGGACCGATGCCCATGATTTCCGGTGGCACACCGGCCACGGCGAAGGTGTGGAATTTGCCGATGGGAGTGAGGTTGTACTTTTTCAGCGTCTCCTCGTTGACCAGCAGCACCGCCGCGGCACCATCGGACATTTGGGAAGAATTACCCGCGGTGACGCTGCCACCGGCCTTGAAAACCGGACGCAGTTTGCTCAGTACCTCAATGCTGGTGTCGCGCCGCGGCCCTTCGTCGGTGTCCACCGTTTGCGTCTGGATGACGGTTTCGGCGTTTTCAAGATCCGGCTGCCGGGATTCGATGGTGTAGGGCGTGATTTCGTCCTTGAACAGGCCTTCGTCAATGGCCTTGAGGGCTTTCTGGTGGCTGTTATAGGCGAATTCGTCCTGCGCTTCGCGGGAAATTTGCCACTGATCGGCCACATTTTCGGCGGTGATGCCCATGCCGTAGGCGATGCCCAGGTGTTCTTCGTTTTCAAACACCTTGGGGTTCATGGCCACTTTGTGACCCATCATGGGCACCATGCTCATGCTTTCGGTGCCACCGGCAATGGCGGCGTTCATCTGGCCGTTGGCAATGGCGTTGGCGGCGATGGCGATGGACTGCAGGCCGGAGGAACAGAAGCGGTTGATGGTCTGGCCCGGCACGGTCTCGGGCAAGCCGGCCAGCAGCAGTGCGATGCGGGCCACGTTCATGCCCTGTTCGGCTTCGGGCATGGCGCAACCGATGACCACGTCACCGATTTCGTGCGGGTCCAGCTGCGGGTTGCGCGCCATGATTTCCTGCAAGGTGTGCGCCAGCAGGTCATCGGGCCGGGTTTTGCTGAACATGCCGCGAGGCGCTTTGCCAACCGGTGTGCGGATGGCTTCTACAATGTAAACGTCTTGTGATTTCTGACTCATGATATTTTCCTCTGACTTGTTCAGTTACGCAGCGGCTTGCCGGTTTTCAGTGTGTGTTCGATGCGTTCCAGGGTTTTTGGCATCTGGATCAGCTCCATGAACTTTTTGCGTTCCAGGTCCAGCAG
>WGBZ01000267.1 GCA_015494035.1 Lysobacterales bacterium
CAACGAAATTCTGGAAGCTTTCCGCTTCAACGACGCGGTTTTGCGTCACTTGGTGATCAAGCGTGATGGCCCGGTGACGGAAGAGTCCATGCTGGCCAAGAAAGACGAAAAGGACAGCAAGCCCAGCCGCAGCGACAGCCGTTCCGACAAGACCGAGGCCAGAAAGGAAGACAAGCAAGACGAGAAGAAAGCCGAGGCCAGCACCGAGAACGCTGAAGAAAAAACCGCTGAAACCGCCACCGAAGAATAAGGAGAGCCACCATGTCACGTTTTAATCGACGCAGACGTTTCTGCAAGTTCACCGCCGAAGGCGTCACAGAAATTGATTACAAGGATCTGGACACCCTGAAGCAATACATCAGTGAAACCGGCAAGATCATCCCCAGCCGCATCACTGGCACCAAGGCCAAATACCAGCGTCAGCTGGCCACGGCCATCAAGCGTGCGCGCTATATGGCGCTGCTGCCGTATTGCGATCAACATTTCAATTAAGGAGCCCGGATCATGCAAATTATTCTGCTGCAAAAAGTTCAGAACCTGGGCGATCTGGGTGAGATCGTTAACGTCAAGCCCGGTTTTGCCCGTAACTACCTGATTCCCCAGGGCAAGGCGGCCATGGCCACCAAAGACAACGTCAAGGCTTTTGAAGCGCGCAAGGCGGAGTTGGAAGCCCAGGCCAAAGAAGCCCTGGCTGCGGCTCAGGCACGTGCCGAATCGCTGGCCGGCCTCGAGATCACGCTGGTGGGCAACGCGTCGCCGGAAGGCAAGCTGTACGGTTCCATTGGCCCGCGTGAAATCGCTGAAAAGCTCACTGAAAGCGGATTTCCCGTGGACAAGAGCGAAGTCATCATGAGCGAAGGTCCATTGCGCGAAGTGGGTGAGTACGAGCTTGTTCTCAACCTGCATCCGGACGTTGACTCTATTGTCAAAGTCAAGGTGGAAGGCGAAGAATAAGCCACTAGGGAAGCTCTGACTTAATCTTGCGCGAGCAGATTGGCATGTAAAATTGTTCAGTTCAAGGCGCAAACCGCACGTAATAGCAAAAGCTATTGCGAAGGTTTGCAACGCAGAAATGGACGATTTTACGCCACAAGATGCCGTGTCACGATTCGATCAGAGCTTCCCTAGCTACCTCAATAAACCATGAAAAGCCCGGGTTTTTGCTCGGGCTTTTTTGCGCCTGAAATTTCTTCACCAGACCACTTGATGTCTTATGTTCAGCGCTTGATGGCGCTGGGCCGATGGCCTGCCCGTGGTGTACAATGAGTGCGCCGATTAATAACAGCGGCAAGTGACAATTAAGGAATCAAATGAGTCAACAAACACCCCGATTACCTCCGCATTCTCTGGAAGCCGAACGCTCCGTGTTGGGTGGGCTGCTGCTGGTGCCCGAGGCCTGGGACAAGGTGGCCGATAAGCTCAGCGAGGAGGATTTTTACCGCCACGATCATCGCCTGATCTACCGCGCCATTGCCAGTTTGAATGCCGACAATCAGCCATCGGATGTGATCACCGTAGCCGAATGGTTAAAACTGCACCACCTGGATCAGGATGCAGGTGGTGTGGACTACCTGACTGAAATCGCCGCCAATACGCCCGGTGCGGCCAATATTGAAGCCTATGCGGGCATTGTGCGGGAGAAATCCATTCTGCGTCAGCTGGTGGACATCGGTGGCAAGCTCACCGAACACGCCCTGAACCCGCCAGAAGGCAAGACTTCGGATCAGATTCTGGAGCAGGCCGAATCGCAGGTTTTTTCCATCCGTGAACAGATTTCCCGCACCCGATCGGGCTTTTTCAACATGCAGGAGCTGATGTCCGGCGTGATGGACCAGATCGACCTGATGAGCGAATCTGACAGCCTTATCACAGGCCTGGAAACTGGCTACGTGGATTTTGATCAAGCCGTGCTGGGCCTGCAAAAGTCTGACCTGATCATCATTGCCGGTCGCCCGGCCATGGGTAAAACCAGTTTCGCCATGAACATCGCCGAAAATATTGCCTGCAGCCACTTTAGGAAAAAAGGTTCAGAGAAGCGCACAGTGGCTGTGTTCAGTATGGAAATGTCGGCCCAGCAGCTGGCGATGCGTCTGGTTTCATCCTTGTCCAGCATTGATAACAAACGCCTGAAAACCGGCAAGCTGTATGACGAGGACTGGACGCCTTTACGGCACGCAGCCACCATGCTCAATGAGTCCCACCTTTTTATTGACGACACCCCGGCGCTCACGCCCATGGACATTCGTGCCCGATGCCGTCGGCTGGCACGCAAACAGGGTGGTCTTGACCTGATTGTGATCGACTACCTGCAACTGATGCAAGGCGGCGGGCGAAGCGATAACCGCACCGAGGAAATTTCCCAGATTTCACGTTCCCTGAAAGCGCTGGCCAAGGAAATGGACGTGCCGGTGATTGCGTTGTCACAGTTGAACCGGAGCCTGGAACAACGCAAGGATCGGCGTCCCATGATGGCCGATTTGCGGGAGTCCGGCGCCATCGAGCAGGACGCTGACCTGATTCTGTTTGTTTACCGCGACGCGGTGTATAACCCCGAGACCCCGGACCCAAAAAAGGCCGAAATCATCATTGGCAAAAACCGCCACGGCCCCACGAACACTATTGATCTCACCTTCAACGGGCCGTTTTATCGTTTCGACAATTACAAGTTTGATGACCAGATTGTGGTCAATACCGAGGTCTACGCCGAATGAGCCGTGGCACCACCGCCTGCATCAATCTCGATGCGCTCCGCCACAACTACGCGCTGATTGCCAAAAAGGCCCAGGAGGCCAGCCCCGGTTGTGGCATTATTGCGGTGGTCAAGGCCGATGCCTACGGGCACGGCTTGCCGCAGGTGGTTTCGGCCCTGCCTGAAACGGCCGCCTTTGGCGTGGCAACCCTGGATGAGGCTCGGGTGATCCGGCGTTTGCGGCCCCAGGCCCGCGTGCTGTTACTGGAAGGCTTCCTGAACCCGGCTGAGCTTGAACAGGCAACGGCCTTGTCGCTGGATTGCGTTATCCACCAGCCGTTCCAACTGGATTTGCTGGAAAGTCGCGCCCCGAAAGTGCCGCAAAACCTGTGGCTGAAAATTGATACCGGCATGAATCGCCTGGGGTTTCCACAGGATCAATGGCGATCCGCCCTGGCGCGTTTGCAAGCCATCAATCCGGCCAGCATTACTTTGATGACGCATTTTGCCAGCGCCGATGAACCAGCCAGGGATCAGACCCTGCGGCAGGTAGAAGCCATTGCCGAACTGGGGCATTCTTATCCTGTCAGCGCATCCAATTCTGCGGCGGTTTTCAATTTTCCTGACCTGAGCCTGGACTGGGTGCGGGTGGGGCTGGCCCTTTATGGCGCCTCACCCATGCCGGGATTGCTGGGTCAGGAACTGGGACTGAAGCCGGTGATGCGGCTGTCGGCCAATGTGATTGGTATCAAATCCATCCGCGCCGGTCAGAGCGTCGGTTATGGCGGTCATTGGCAGGCACCGGTGGACACCCAACTGGCAGTGCTCGGCATTGGCTACGGAGACGGCTATCCGTGGCATGTCCAAAATGGCACGCCGGTGTATATCAACGGCCTGTACTACAAGCTGGCAGGGCGCGTTTCCATGGACATGCTTGCGGTGGAAATCGGCCCCGAAAGTCCCGTTGCCGTGGGCGATACGGCCATTTTATGGGGAGAACAATTGCCTGTTGAAGTGGTTGCCCGGCACGCTGGCACCATTCCCTACGTGTTGCCTTGCGGGCTGACATCACGGGTGCGCTACGTTTATGAAGGGACTGACAGCGTCCTGCCAGGCCCGCGTGCGAGCGATGAGCACACGAGCGTCGGGCAAAACAGCCCGCACAGTGCGTCTGTATCGGACGCTTCATGAATTTTCCGCTATTCCTTCCCTGAATTCCCCGGAGCCTGATGCATGAAATCCCTGGCCAGTGTCCGTAACGCCTTCCGCTTTCGTCCCGGCGAAGCGAAAATGGTGATGTGGTCCTTCCTGTATTTTTTCTCCCTGCTCACCAGTTATTACATGCTGCGCCCCATACGCGAGCAGATGGGCGTGGCCGCCGGGGTCAAGAATCTGCAATGGCTGTTTACCGGCACTTTGCTGGTGATGCTGCTGGTGCAACCGATCTACGGCAAAATCGTCTCCAGCTGGCCGCGCAAGGTTTTCCTGCCCTTTATTTACCTGTTTTTTGCCAGCAACATTGTGCTGTTTTACTTCCTGTTTTCGCGTTACGACCAGAACGTGATTCTGGCGCGGGTGTTTTTTATCTGGGTGAGTGTTTTCAACTTGTTTATCGTCTCGGTCTTCTGGAGTTACATGGCCGACATTTACGACAAGGAGCAGGGCAAGCGCCTGTTTGGTCTGATTGCTGCCGGGGGTAGCGTAGGGGCCATCACCGGCCCGTTGCTAACGGTGATGCTGGTGAAGGAATTGGGCAGTTCCCGCCTGATGTTGGTTTCCGCCGGTTTTCTGCTGTTTTGCATCGTCTGCATTTTTGCCCTGCGCCGTTATGCCGGCCGTTCCCGCGTCAACCCGGAAGCACCCATGGGCGGTAGTGTGCTGGAAGGTTTGCAACTGGTGCTAAAGTCACGTTACCTGCAATACATTGCCCTCATCACCTTTTTTGCTACCCTGACCGGCACCTTTCTTTATTTCATGCAGGCCATTCTGGTGGATCGCTATTTTCACGATCCGCACCTGCAAACCCAGGTGTTTGCCAAGATTGACCTGGCCACCAACAGCCTGACCCTGATTTTTCAGTTGATCGTGACGCCCATTCTGCTGACTCGCTGGCGCTTTGCCATGGTGCTGGCATTGATTCCCCTGGCCATGAGTGTGGGCTTTACCACCCTGGCGCTGGTACCGGTCTTCACCGTAATGGCCGTGGTGCAGGTGATTCGCCGAAGCGGCGCCTACGGCATCCTTAACCCGTCCATGAATGTGCTTTACACGGCGGTGGATGAACGCACCAAATATAAGGCCAAGAATTTTATCGATACCGTCATTTACCGCACAGGCGACACCGCCAGTGGCTGGATTTATCACACACTGAGCCTGTTTATGGGCTTTTCCGCCCTGGCGTTGGTGGGCGCCGCGATTTCCCTCATGTGGACGCGTGTGGCCTGGAAGCTGGGGTTGATGTCCGAAAAAAAACACGCCCATCACGAGGACATTTCCGATACCTTGTTGTGAGGGGCCTCTTTTCTGGCCAGCTTAAAAAAGCCCCAGAATATTCGGGGCCTTTGCGGGAGCCGCTGATTGAATCGTGACACGGCATCCTGCGGCGTAAAACCGTCCATTTCTGTGTTGCAAACCTTCACAATAGCCTGGCTATTGCGTGCGGCTTGTGCCTAGAACTGAACAATTTTTCACGACAATCTGCTCGCGCCAGATTCAATCAGAGGCCCCTTCGGTCAGACCATGGAGTATGGCCACATCCGGGGTGCGGACTTACTGCTTTTTGTCTGAGTCCCGACCAGATTCACTGGTGTAGTCCTGCACCAGTTGGACAAAGGCCCTGACACCGTTTTGCAAGGCCGATTCATCCACGTAAAACAGCGGTGAGTGGTTGGTCGGTGCTGTCTTGTAATCGCGATCCGGCGGCGTGACGCCCATGAAAAAATACATACCGGGCACTTCCCGGGCAAAAAAGGAGAAGTCTTCGGCCCCGGTGATGAGGCCCGGATCAACCACCTTACCCGGGCCAAACACCTTTTCCAGGCTCGGTTTCATGCGTTGGGTCAGTGCCGGGTCGTTGACGGTCACGGGGTACCAGGTGCGGATGTTGACATCGGCCGTGGCGTGATTGGCTTCGGCGATTTTCTCGGCTGTGAGCCGGATTTCATCGTGGATCTGGGCGCGGATGCCTTCATCAAAATTGCGAATGGTGCCTACCAGTTC
>WGBZ01000268.1 GCA_015494035.1 Lysobacterales bacterium
AAATATCGGATTGTGCTGGGTTCCGAACTGGCAGCGGCCCTTGGCGTGGGGCCCGGGGATCAGGTCATGGTGTATGCGCCCCAGTTCAAAACCACCGCGGTGGGCATTGTGCCACGGGTCAAGCGTTTCACCGTCAGCGGCATTTTTGAAGTGGGCATGTACGAATTCGATTCCAAACTGGCCATTGTGCATTTGCGTGATGCGCAGAAACTGTTTCGCACCGGCGAGGGAGTCGAGGGCATCCGGCTGGAACTCAAGGACCTGATGCAGGCGCCCCGGGTGGCGCGTGAACTGGCGCGTGAGCTGGGCGGATTTTACCGCGTGCGTGACTGGACGCAGCAAAACGTCAATTTTTTCAAGGCCACGCAGACCGAGCGCATGGTGATGTTCATCATCCTGTCCATGATTGTCGCGGTGGCCGCCTTCAATATCCTGTCCACGTTGGTGATGCTGGTGACGGAAAAACAGAGCGACATTGCCATTTTGCGCACCCAAGGCTTTTCCCGGCGTCAGGTGATGGGCGTTTTTATTGTCACTGGTGTGGTGATCGGTTTGATCGGCACGCTGCTGGGCACCATCGCGGGCGTGGTGATTTCCTGGAACATTGATGTGATTGTGCCGGCGCTGGAAAGATTCTTCCACACCGACTTCATGTCGGCCGATGTCTATTACGTGAGCGATATCACGGCTGATCTCAAGTGGCGGGATGTGCTGACCATTGTGTCGGTGAGCTTTGGCCTGACGGTGCTGGCCACCATTTACCCAGCCTGGCGCGCCTCGCGCGTGCAACCGGCGGAGGCTTTGCGCTATGAATAACGCCAGTGAAAAAAACAGCAATGCGAACCTGACTACAGAAACCAGTTCACCGGACGTGCCTGCCGTTCTGGAAGGCCGTGGACTGAGCAAGTCTTTTGATGATGCCGGTCACACCGTGCAGGTCTTCCATGACCTGGATGTGGTGATTCCCGCTGCCGAAACCGTGGCCATAATTGGCACCTCCGGTGCGGGCAAAAGCACCTTGTTGCATGTGCTGGGCAGCCTGGAAAAACCCGACCGCGGACAGGTGCTGTTGCACGGGAAGGACATCAGCGCCGTCAGCGACAAGCGGCGCGGACAACTGCGCAACAAGCACCTGGGCTTTGTGTACCAATTTCATCACCTGTTACCGGAGTTTTCCGCGCTGGAAAACGTGGCCATGCCATTGCTGATTGGTGGCATGCCTTCCGCGGTTGCCAATCGCAAAGCCGCCGACATGCTGGAACGGGTGGGCCTGGGGCCACGTTTGTCGCACCGGCCGGCCCAGCTTTCCGGCGGTGAACGGCAACGCTGTGCCATCGCCCGCGCGCTTGTGACCCACCCGGCGGCCGTGCTGGCTGATGAACCCACCGGCAACCTGGACGAACAGACCGCCAGTCAGGTGATGGACCTGATGCTGGCGCTAAATCGTGACCTGGGCACCGCCCTGGTCATTGTCACCCACGACACGCGATTGGCCGAGCGCATGAACAGGGTATATCGCATGCACGATGGGCAGTTACAGCCGCATGCGATTGGTGGCGGCGAAATGGCTCCCTGACATGGGCAGGCCGTCTTTCTGTTGCGTGTCTGCGGATAATGCCGGAAGGGTGTGTATTACCCGATCCACTGCGGCGGCTGATGATGGGTGTGAGCGCAGTGGAGCCAGTGATGCCAGCGCGCCGTGGCCGTGAATCTTTCCAGGAATTTCCCTCGTTTGTCCGAGGCAGTGAGCGACCAGCTCTCTGAACGGTCTTCCAGGGCCGCAAAACACGCCGGTGCACCACTTGTCTTGCCGTATTGGTCCCTGGCCGTGTCTTTGCTGGGTGGGGCCACCCTCTGGCTGTTCATGCCGGAAGTCAAAGCCGTTTATCTGCTGGCGGCCATTGGCACTGCCGTGGTGCTGTTGCTGCTGGCCCGTGTTTTGTTCAGGCGGAAGGATAAGACCACAGCGCAGGCCGCGCGCGGTCTGGTGCTACTGGCGACAGTGCTGGCCGGTTTTGCCTGGAGCGGGCAGGCCATGTGGCAACAGCGGCAGGCCCTGAAAGAAGAAACACGCCATATCCTTGATCAGGGGCGCCAGAAGAGCATGTCCGTGCGTGTGACCGGACTGCCCGTCATCAAGGCCGATTCTGCCCGTTTCAGCGCCGAAAGCGTGGCCGACCCGGCCCGCCACTACCTGCTCACCTGGTATCACGCCGATAAGATACCGCAACCGGGTGAGCACTGGCAGTTGCAGGTGAAATTAAAGCCGGTGCATGGCTACGCGAATCCGGGCGGCTTTGATTACCCGCGCTGGCTGTTTCGCCATCATTATGTGGCCACCGGCTGGGTGCAGAAGGGGCAAAAAACAACGGCAGCCTCGCCCTTGGACGTGAGCGCATGGATTCAGCGCCAGCGGGGTAGCTTGCGCCGCTGGTTGCAGGAAAGCCTGGCACCGGGTTCGGCGCGTGCGTTGTTGGTGGCGCTGTCGCTGGGTGATCGTTCGGAACTGTCGCCGGATGACTTTGCCATTTTCCGTGCCACCGGCACCGCGCATCTGATCGCCATTTCCGGCCTGCACATTGGCCTGGCGGCGTTGGTGGGGGCCGCACTGGGCTGGGTGGTTTTCTGGATTTGGCCACAACAGCGAGTGCCCCGGCCGGTTTTGCAGGCCCTGTTTGGCTGGTTATTTGCCCTGGCTTATGCAGCCCTGGCCGGTTTTTCCGTGGCCACGGTGCGGGCACTGGTGGCCGTTTCCGTGTTGGCCGTGGCAGTGGTTTCCCGCCGGCGCCTGTCACCCTGGGACATCTGGGCGGTGGCGTTGTTGCTGGTGCTGCTGTTTGATCCGCTGGCTGTGCTGGATTCGGGATTCTGGTTGTCCTTTACTGCCGTGGCGGCGCTGATTGCGGCTTTTTCGGCCCGCAAAAGCCAAAGCGTGGCCCAAAGTACAGTGAAAGCGGCGGATCAGGCCAGTAAACTCCCTAAAACCCCGCTCAAAAACCGGACTCTGCAACGCGGGATGCAGGCCATTGGCCAACTTTTTGTGGCCCAGGTGGCCATTCTCTTGGGTTTGATGCCCTTGAGCGTGGTGCTTTTTCACCAGATTCACTGGCTGGCGCCGCTGGTCAATTTTGTGCTTATTCCGCTGGTGAGCGTGACCTTGGTACCGCTGCTGGGGCTGGCTTTGCTGACCCATGCGCTGGCCGGTGGCAGTGGCGTGGATGAGTGGCTGCTGCAGCAGGCCCATTGGCTGGCTCAGTGGATGATGCGTGGTCTTGAGCCGTTGTCCCGGTGGCCGGAGGCCAGTTATTCTGTGCCGGCTTTGCCGGGGTGGTGGTTGGCCTTATGGCTGCTGGCGTTGTTGGCGTGGTTTTTTTCCCGCCAGCGGTATCGACGCTGGTTGGGCCTGGCCGTTATGGCTGCCTTGCTGGGGTTTGCCGTGTGGCCACAGAATCAACCAGAAGGACTCGTACCGAAATACGCGCTTGGCAAGGACGTTATCACCCAGGGTACGGCGGCCAATGATGAGGATACGGCCGATCCGGCACAGGCTTTCCGGGTTTCCGTGCTGGACGTGGGGCAGGGGCTTGCGGTGCTGGTGGAAACAGCGCATCACCGCTTGCTGTACGACACCGGTGCGGCTTTTGACAGTGGTTTCAATCTGGCCGATGCGGTGCTGTTGCCGTATTTTCGCCAACGCGGTATCAGGTCTCTGGATGCGCTGATTCTGTCCCACCGGGATAACGATCACGCCGGGGCCGCGGCCCCGTTGCTGGAACACCTGCCGGTGCATTCGCTTTATGCCACCTTTAATACCCCGCTTGCCGACACGGCACAGCCGTGCACCAACTCAGTGAGCTGGGAATGGGACGGCGTGCGATTTGACGTGTTGTCACCCTATAACCTGAGCCCTTATCTGGGCAACAACAGTTCTTGTGTGTTGCGCATCGGCAATGCCCTGGGCCATGTGCTATTGACTGGTGATGTGGAAACGGCGGTGGAATACCGGTTATTGCAAGCCCACAAGGCCGGCCGTCTTGACCTGGGCAGTGACGTGATGCTGGTGCCGCATCACGGCAGTTCAAGCTCAAGCAGCGCGGCGTTTATTGACGCGGTCAATCCGCGTCTGGCCATCAATGCATCGGGCTATTTCAATGCCTTCGGGCACCCGAAAGCGGCAGTGGTGAGCCGCTACCGGCAGCGCGGCATACATTGGCTGGACACGCAAAGCAGCGGCCTGATTACGGTTCATTTCGGTGCCAATGGGGTTTCTGTCAGCCAGTTCCGCCAGCAACGCCCCAGACGTGTTTGGCGTCTTGACGGGCAATCAAACCCGACTGGCAGAAAAGCGCCTTGACTGAACGGGGTGCCGGATAAGTGTGTCAACAGTGACGGTTTGGTGCGGGCCAGTCAGGGGCGCTGGTAGCGCAGGGCCTGGCCTGTGGCCTCACCCAGCACCTGCTGGCCGTCCCATTTAAGCTCACCATTGACCCAGGTTTTGCTGATACGGGCGGTGAAACGCGCGCCGTCATAGGGTGTCCAGCCGCATTTGTACAGCATGTCTTCATGGCGCACCGGCGCAATGGCGGTCATGTCCACCAGCACCAGGTCCGCAAAATAGCCTTCGCGCAGGTAACCCCGATCGATGACTTGAAAGATATCGGCCACAGTGTGCGCGGTTTTACGGACAATGTCCGGCAGGCTGAACTGGCCCTGATTCACTTGGGTCAGCAAACTGGGCAGGGCTGTCTGCACCAGTGGCAGGCCCGAAGGGGCGGAAAAATAAGGCGCGGCCTTTTCCTCGGCTGTGTGTGGCGCGTGGTCAGTGGCAATCACGTCCAGCCGGTTGCTTTTCAGGCCGGCAATGATGGCGGCCTTGTCGCTGGCGCTTTTGATGGCCGGGTTGCATTTGATGGCGGTGCCCTTGTCAGCGTAATCACCCTCATCGAACCAGGTGAAATGCACACAAGCCTCTGCCGTAATGTGCTTCTGCTCAGTGGGCATGTCACGGAACATGGCTACTTCTTCAGCGGTGGAAATGTGCAGCACGTGCAGGCGGGCGCGGTACTTCTGCGCCAGACCGGTGGCCAGCCGGGTGGACTTGATACAGGCCTCGCGGCTGCGGATGTTGGGGTGTTCTTCTATGGGCACGTTTTCGCCCCAGATCAGCCGGGCTTTTTCTTCATTAGCCAGAATGGTGGGGGTGTCTTCGCAATGGGTGGCGATGAGGGTGGGCGCGTGCTTGAAAATGGCCGTCAGGGTCTGCTCGTCATCCACCAGCATGTTGCCGGTTGAGGCGCCCATAAACACCTTGATGCCGCAGATGAGGTGCGGGTCAATGGCCTTGACCACCCCGATATTGTCATTGGTGGCGCCCAGGTAAAAGCCGTAATTGGTGTGTGAGCGACCTGACACGTGCGCGTGCTTGGCTTCAATGGCCTGCTGATTGATGGTCAGCGGATTGGTGTTGGGCATGTCCATCACCGAGGTGATGCCGCCGGCCACCGCAGCGGCGGACTCGGTGGCAAAGTCTCCCTTGTGGGTCAGGCCCGGGTCGCGAAAATGCACCTGATCGTCAATCATGCCCGGCAGCAGGAACTGGCCTTGTGCGTCAATCACTGTGGCGCCAGTCGGCGCCTGCAGTTCGGTGCCGATTTTTTCTATGCGCTCGTTTTTTATCAGCACATCGGCCGTGTGAATAGCGCCTTCGTTGACCAGCTGGGCGCTTTTTATCAGGGTGTATGCATTCATGGGATCCTCACAAAACCGGATTTTCGGGTTGTCGGCTGTCCGATTCGGGGTCGGTAACGGCGTGTTTTTGAGCATTGTGTTCGGTAGAAACCGGTTTTTTGGACGGGTCTTGTATTGCCCGTGTCTGGTGGGCCTCCGGTGAGCAGGCCTGCGTGTGTCTGTCAGGCCAGTGTTCGGGCACGTGATCGATGCCGCCTTGGCAACCCGGATGGCAGCGGCCCAGTCGTTTCAGGCCCAGGTGCAGTCCACGGATGGCTCCGAAACGGCCGATGGCCGTGGCCATGTACTCGGAACAACTGGGATAAAACCGGCAGTGGTTTCCCAGCAGCGGGCTAATAAAAAACTTGTAGCCGCGCAGCAGCAGAATAAGCAGGGTTTTCATGCAGAAATCTATTGCCCGGTGGGTCGGTTTGCGTTATAAAGGGTCGCTTAATTTTACCCCGGATCACTCACCAGGTGTGAGTTATCCCGGGAGAGCAGTGTGAGCAGCGAACCTGTGAATAAGAAAGGCCATGTGGCCAATGCAGGTCATCCGACCAAAATCACGACCACATATGGAGAATGGGACACCTATGTCAGAACGAGACATTAACGATTTGCCGGAAGGCTATATTCCAGAAGTGGAGCTTCCCGATGGTTATGTGCCATCGGACAAAGAGGAATACATGTGCCCGGAGCACCTGGAATACTTCCGTCGTCGCCTGTTGCAATGGCGTGAGGACCTGGTCAACGAATCCAAGGAAACCATCAATAACCTGCAACAGGAAGTGCGTGACGTGGGCGATGAAGCCGAGCGCGCCC
>WGBZ01000269.1 GCA_015494035.1 Lysobacterales bacterium
AGGGCTTTTTTATCATGAACCTATTATAAAAAAATCCCCGCCAGAGCGGGGACTTTGTCAGCAGTCTGAGCCTCCGCAAGGAGGCTTTTTTGTGGGCTGACTGGCTGAAGGCCAGCGAAGATAAGGCGAGCGAAACAGGCAATTTGTTATTGATTGCCGCTGTGTTCGCGATAAATGGTTTCCATCAGCGCCAGCACGTCTTCCAGCATTTCCTTGGCCTTGTCCAGGTTATCCTGACTGCAAATAACTTCCTCTTCCAGTGCCAGACACAGGCGGCTCAGTTCCGGGAATCCATAGCTGCCGCTGGACCCGGCCAGTTGGTGCAATAAATTGATCACTGTGTCACAGTCTTCCGCGGCACGCGCTGTGCGCAGGGCGGCTATCTTGTCCGGAAAAGAGCCCAGGTATCGCTTACGCAAGGCAAGAAACCCAGGGCTGTGCTGTGAGTCATCCATGCCGTTAATCAATCCCTCAGGCAGACGCTGACAATGGCGGTTGACGTGGCCCCGTAAGGGTCTGTCACGGTGTAGCTGAAGTGCTCATCGAGCATGTAAACGCCACGCGGTGGTGTGTAGGTGAGGGTGCCGTCATCGTTGATAACCACCGTGCCCTGCAAGCCGGTGGTGTCCACAGAAACAATGTTCAGGGCGTCGCCGTCGGGGTCGCTGTCGTTGCTCAGCACATCCAGTACGTGCGGGGCGTTGGTCATCAGCACAAAAGGGCCGTCATCCACTGCCACCGGCGCCTGATTGGTGACTTCAATGCTGACGCTGGCGGTGGCCTGGCCACCGTGGCCGTCGTCCACGGTATAACTGAAGGTGTCCGTGCCCACAAACCCCGGGTTGGGTGTGTAGGTGAGGCTGTCGCCATTGTTGACCACGCTACCATTGGCCGGCTGATTCACGTCGACAATGCTCAGGCCATCGCCTTCGGGATCAGTGTCATTGCTCAGCACCGGAATCACCACTGAACCCTGGGTGTGGTTGATGCTGATGCTGTCATCGGCCGCTTGCGGGGCTTCATTGAGTACCACCACTTCACCCAGCGTTGTCTTGGATTCGGTTTTTCTGAAGCGATAGGTGTCAACGCTGCGTTTGTGTTTGATGGGGTTGCGCAAGGCGCGATCGATCCACGCCGGCGGTGCCTCGACGGGCTTTTTGACCCATTTGACAGGCATTTCATCGGCTGGAATTTCCACGTCCTTGACTTTTTCCTCAAGGCTTAGGAAGCTGATTTCAACGCGGCGGTTCTTGCGCCGATGGGCCTCGTCGATATTGGGTTCCAGCGGCTCGGTTTCGCCCTTGCCGTAAGTGACAATCTGCTCATCGGGGATGCCCTGACTGATCAGGTACTGGCGTGCCGCAGCCGCCCGGCGTTCGGACAGGCCCTGGTTGTACTGCTCGGTGCCCAAGTCGCAGGTGTGCCCCACCACGGTGATTTTGCTGGCCAGCTTCAGGCGTTTGATCTTGTTGGCCAGGTCAGTCAACAGTTGCCGTGATTCGGGTTTCAGCTCGGCTGAATCCAGGTCAAAGAAGGTGCGGCTGGAGAGGTTGACCTGATTTTGCATCACCTGGCGGCGTTCTTCCTTGAGTTTGGCCAGCGCCACCTGGTCGATGGTTTTGAGTTTCTCAAAACGTTGGGTGCTGCGATAGGTCTTGCCAAAGTCGTAACGATACAGCAGAACTCCGCGTGTGTCATTGCTGTCACCGGTCTGGTAATCGCCGGTTTTGTGCAGTTGCTCCACCCGCAATGCCACGCTGTGGCCGGTGTTACGGAAGTATTTTTCCAGACTCAGGCTGGCCGTCCACTGTTTGGAAGAATAATCGCCCTTTTCATAGTCCAGCCCGCCCGAAACCCGCAACAGTGACGGTTCGAAAAATCGACCGATGCGGCCACCGATGCCAACGTCATAGGCCTGTTCATACCAGAACGTGGTGGTTTCGATGGTCTGGGTCTGTTCCGTTGGGTGATTGTCAATGGTGCCATTGATGATGCTGTTCTGGATTTCTGTCAACCGGCTGGTCAGGCGCTTACCGGTCATGCCTTTGCTGAGGTTGAGCGACCAGAAGCGGTTGTTGCGTTCGGCGCCGGTGCCCAGGCTCAGTTTTCGGTCATCAAAGGTGTTCTGATCCACCGCCGCGAAGACCTTCCAGACACTCAGCTGGTCGGCTTTTTCGGTCAGGTCACTTTGTTCCTGTGCGCCACGCACCCAGTGGTAATTCAGTTTCAGACCACCGGCGCCGTCTGCGTACCAGGCCTCACCCAGCCAGTTGCTGCGCCAGGAGCTGCCGAATGACTTGAGTATTTCGGCCACCACGTCGCCGTCGTCATTGACGCCGATGCCCAGGCGCGTCTGGTCGCCGGCAAAGGTCATGTGCAGACTGTCAGTGGGCGTTATGTTATCGCCATCGGAATTTTCCTGGGCCGAAACCGGTAGGCTCAGGGCCAGAAAAATGGCCGCAAAGAGAGCGGTTTTTTGTGCATTGGCTGTGGTCGTGCTGATGGACATGGCGGTTATCCGTGTTGAATAACGCAATATTAACAATTTGTGCACGTAAAAACCACGCTTAAACGGCTTCAGCAGGTAATTTTATCAGGCTGGGTCGAGTGGTGAATATCGACTGAACGGCCACTAACAACAGGAATGATGATTGAACGTGTGATGACTATGCGTGGCAGGCAGATTTTTGATGCCAGCCGAATGAAGCGCTGCGGGAACGGACTAAAGGGGCAGGCGTTTGGGCGCGCCGTTGCTGTTATTCTGGCTTTGTGGAGGAATCGGGCTTTGACCGGTCATGGGTTTCAGGCGACGCACCCAGTCGTTTTCCACCTGGGCCACTTGCCGTTCAGAGTTACCAATAATGGCCGCGGCACCTTCTTCCAGCGCCACAATGGCGCCTTTCATGTCCTTGACTTCAAACTCGATGCGTTTGGACAGCTGGGCCTTGGGCATGTAGAGGATGGTGACTGGCCCGGAATCGGTCATCAACACCATACGCGCGCCGGTGCCACCGGGTGTGGGACAGGTTTTCATGAATCGCACGTGGCCCAGGTTTCCATCAATGCGGGTATTGAGGCTGGCCAGTAATTGCTCCACCTTGTCTTTGGGTAGTTCGGATTCGGTCATGAATTCGGCCGGTTCCATCATCAGTGCTTCCAGCACAAACTGCTCGATGGGCCCGGGCTGGTTTTTCCACCACCAGGAGGTGACCAGTGCCGTGGTCAAAACCAGTGAAGCGGCCACGGCCAGCCAGCGGCGGTGCACCCGGCGGGCCGCATCTCCGGCCTGATAGAAGGTGATGCGGCTTTTTAGATCCGGCGGCACGGGCACCCGCAAGGCCTCTGCCAGGTCTGCTTCAAACTGCATGGCTTCAGACCAGGCACGGCGCAGCTTCGGGTCTTTTTCCCGGGCAGCGACAAAAGCCGGGTCTTGACTCGTCGGGTTGGTTTCTAGCAGAGACTGGAAGTCCGTGTTATTCATGTGATCTGATTATAAAAATGACTCGGCGTTGTGCCGCTTTCGTGGGGTTTTGTTGAGCTGGTTTTTTATCTGTTTGCGGGCACGGAACAACTGCGTCATCACCGCCGAGGGTGTGCTACCCAGCATGTTGGCGATTTCCTCACAGGTAAAGCCGCCCAGCACCTGCAGTAACAAGGGCTCGCGATATTTTGGCTCCAGGTTCAGCATGGCCTGTCGAATCACGCCAATTTCCAGTTTGCGCTCGGGTCCCTGGATTTGCTGGTCCTCGATATCCACCGGCATATCATCCAGGCTCGAGGTGGGCAGGGTTTTGCGTTCAAAGGTGCGCAGAAATTCCCGTCGGACAATGGTAAATAGCCAGCTTTTGGCTGCCTTGGTCTCCTTCAGGGAGTCCAACCCGCGCCATGCCCTGAGCCAGGCTTCCTGGGTCAGGTCATCGGCCAGGGTCGGGTTTTTGCTCAGCCACAGTGCGTAGCGATACAAATCGTCTGCAAACTGGGAAACCAGTGCGTCAAACCGCCGTTGTTTCAGCTTCATGTTCACTAAGACCGTAGGGGCGGCAATTTATTGCAACGGATTGCCTCGTTGTCGGGATTATTTTTGTTGATAAACCCTGGCTCCTTTCTGGACAAATTCCTGCGCTTTTTCTTCCATGCCTTTTTTCAGGGCTTCATCCAGGTCGACAATGTTGTGCTCTTTGGCGTAGTCGCGCACGTCCTGGGTGATTTTCATGGAGCAGAAATGCGGGCCACACATGGAGCAGAAATGCGCCTGTTTATGGGCTTCCTTGGGCATGGTCTCATCGTGAAACTCCATGGCTTTTTCCGGGTCCAGGCCAATGGCGAACTGGTCATCCCAGCGAAACTCGAAACGCGCCTTACTCATAGCGTTATCGCGTATCTGCGCGCCCGGGTGGCCTTTGGCCAGGTCAGCCGCGTGTGCCGCCAACTTGTAGGTGATGATGCCTTCTCGCACGTCGTCGCGGTTGGGCAGGCCCAGGTGTTCCTTGGGCGTGACGTAGCAGAGCATGGCGGTGCCGTACCAGCCTATCATGGCCGCGCCAATGGCGCTGGTAATGTGGTCATAGCCCGGCGCAATATCGGTGGTCAACGGGCCGAGGGTATAGAAAGGCGCTTCGTCACAGCATTCCAGCTGTTTTTCCATGTTTTCCTTGATCAGGTGCATGGGCACATGGCCGGGGCCTTCAATAATGACCTGGCAATCGTGTTTCCAGGCGATTTTGGTCAGTTCACCCAGGGTTTCCAGTTCCGCAAACTGGGCTTCATCATTGGCATCGGCGATGGAGCCGGGTCGCAGGCCGTCTCCCAGGGAGAAGGTCACGTCATAGGCTTTCATGATTTCGCAGATGTCTTCGAAGTGCTCGTAAATGAAGCTTTCGCGGTGATGTGCCAGGCACCATTTGGCCAGAATGGAACCGCCTCGGGAGACAATGCCGGTGACGCGCTTGGCCGTCAGCGGCACGTGCTGCAGGCGCACGCCGGCATGGATGGTGAAATAATCCACGCCCTGTTCGGCCTGTTCAATCAGGGTGTCGCGGAAAATTTCCCAGGTCAGGTCTTCGGCCTTTCCATTGACTTTTTCCAGCGCCTGATAGATGGGTACCGTGCCAATAGGCACCGGGGAGTTGCGTAAAATCCACTCGCGGGTTTCGTGAATGTGTTTGCCGGTGGAAAGGTCCATGACCGTGTCGGCGCCCCAGCGCGTGGCCCAGACCATCTTGCCCACTTCTTCCTCGATGGACGAGGTCACCGCCGAGTTGCCGATGTTGGCATTGATTTTGACCAGGAAGTTGCGGCCAATGATCATCGGTTCCAGTTCCGGGTGGTTGATGTTGGCCGGAATCACCGCCCGCCCGCGGGCGATTTCGTCCCGCACGAATTCGGGGGTGATTTCTTCGGGGATGCTGGCACCAAAGTTCTGTCCTTTGTGCTGCTTGTAGAGGTCGCTGTCGCGGTACTTTTCCAGCCGCAGGTTTTCGCGAATGGCCACGTATTCCATTTCTGGCGTGATGATGCCCTGGCGAGCGTAATGCATTTGCGTGACATTGCGGCCAGGCTTCGCCCGGCGTGGCTTGTGCTGGTAGGAAAAGCGCAGTTTGGCCAGGCGTTTGTCCTGCAGGCGTTCACGGCCGTAGGCAGAGCTCAATTGATCGAGCACTTCGGTGTCGTCGCGTTCGTCAATCCACGCGGACCGAACATCGGGCAGGCCACGGGTCAGATCCACCGCAACAGCCGGGTCGGTGTATACGCCCGAGGTATCATAAACCGTGAGGGCCGGATTCTTCTCGGCACCGAACAAAACCGGGGTGTCGGATTGCTCGATTTCCCGCATGGGGACGCGCAGGTCAGGGCGCGATCCGGTGACATAAATCTTGCGGGATTTGGGCAGTTGGCCGGCCACTGATTCACTCAGTTGACGGGCCTTGCTTTGCATGTTTTCTGGCTTCAGCATACGGGCTAAATCTCGAT
>WGBZ01000270.1 GCA_015494035.1 Lysobacterales bacterium
GTACGTGAGCCGCTTGTATGACTGGGCCGTGGCTGCTGGCTTCAGTGTCATCCGCGCCCGCGTGTCCCGCTACGTGGTGGATCTGAACCGACCACCGGACAACCGGCCGCTCTACCCGGGCGCGGCCACGCCGGGCCTGTGTCCGCTGCGCAGCTTTACCGGCAGCCCCCTTTACCGGACAGGCCAGGAACCCGATGCAGCCGAGATCGCTCAGCGTCTGGAAAGTTGGTGGCAGCCCTATCACGACGCCCTGCAGCAAACACTGGATCACTTAAGGCAAAAACACGGACAGGTGCTGTTGTGGGACGCCCACAGTATTCGCTCACAGGTGCCTGAGCTGTTTGCCGGACGGCTACCGGCGTTTAATCTGGGAACAAACTCGGGCCGTTCCTGCGCACCGGAGCTGCAACGGCTGGCCGAATGCCGACTGCGGCAGTTCCGCCCCCGTTCGGCAGCCATCAACGGCCGCTTTGTGGGCGGTTACATCACACGTCATTATGGCGCGCCTGAAGCGGGCATCCACGCGCTGCAAATGGAAATCGCACAACGCGCCTACCTGGACGAAACCCGCCTGACGCTTCACCACGGTTCCCGCGCCACGACCGATTTTCTGCGCCAGCTTTTACAGCGCCTCGCAAGCCTGCTTTGACTCCCTGTTACCCACAGCTCAGCGATTCAGCAAGCGGCGCAAGGCGCGCAAGGGGGCGGTGATTTTCCACGATGTGGAGTTTTCCAGCTCCTGAATGCGGGCCAACAGGCGGCTTTTGTCCGTGCCGATCTTTTCCATCATCTCGGCCACCTGCGCTTCGCCTGAAGCATGAGCTGATGCCAGCGCCTGCAGCTGCTGGCGGGCTTTCAACTGTTCGTTTTCAGCGGTCAGGTCGGTGATGGTGGCGTACAGGCGTTTGAGGTGCTGATCGCGCCGGGCGAGCAGGTTTTTGACCGTGGCTTCGTCGTGTGCTGTCAAGGTGTGGCCACATCGGATTTGTGACGGCAGATGGCGTTCCACGTAGATGGTGGAATGCGGCTTGATTTTTTCCGGGCGCGTCGGTGTGTAGTAATACAAGGCAAAGGACTTACGGCTCAGGTGTTTTTTGTCCGCCGGCAGCTGAATGCGCGGAAAACCGTGCCAGGAAATGTCGTTGGTCTCGAAAATCACCGCGCGATTGAACAGCGGTTCCACCGAAACAATTTCGTCTTCTTCCGGAGGCACATAGGGATCCTTGTGCAATTCAATGTTGCCGCCCCATTCTTTTTTCCATTCCTTATTCAGGTAAACAATCAGGTTCATGCGCCGGTGCAAGCCGGTGATGGGATGATGGGTAAAGTCCACGTGCGGGTCCAGGTCCTGACCATCCAGGTTGTTGTGCGTGCCGCCACCAAAATAATGCGGGTCGTAATGCAGTTCCTCGATGCCGGTCATGCGAGTGACCAGCTGGCGAAAGGGTTCACTTTTAACCAGTTCATCAAGCTGGTGATAGTTTTCACCCAGGTGAGCCACGCCTTGATGCACGGCCTTGCGGCCAATGTTGCCGTTTTCATCCCGGGCCAGTTTTTCTTCAAAAGGCGGGAAATCCGCCAGCAGTTTTTCGCAAAATTCCGGTTTAAAGAAATTGTCGATCACAACGTGACGGAACGGACTGGCGGTATTAAAACGTTCGCCGATGGCATCGGCTGAGGCCACCACCTCGGGAGAAAGAAAATCAGCTGGGTTCATGGTGAGTCATTCGTGGCTTGTGGTTAGGGAAGCTCTGATCGAATCGTAACACGGCATCTTGTGGCGTAAAATCGTCCATTTCTGCGTTGCAAACCTTCGCAATAGCCTGGCTATTACGCGCGGTTTGCGCTTTGGGAAGCTCTGATTGAATCTGGACGAAGCAGCTTATCCCGGAAATGTTCGAGAACAAGGCGAAGTTCGCAGCCAATAGCTGGCTATTGGCCAGAACTACAACGCAGCTATCGGACATTTCAGGTGTGAGAAGCGAGTTCACGATTCGGTTAGAGGTTCCCTGGAACTGAACAATTTTACACGACAATCCGCTTGCGCCAGATTCAATCAGAGGCTCCTAAGGAAGAAAACATTGGTGTGCATGGCAGAGAAAAATTATACCCGACGAACCACTTATTTTATTCGCTTCATTGGTTCAAAACGGGCTCAAAATCCAGCGATCGCACGGCCACGGCCACGCGCCGATGGTCATCGCTGCCAAAGGCCCGGGCATGAGGCTGACTGCGCGGTGCCGTTAGTTGCAGCCTCAGCAAGGGCGAGGCGGAAAACACGCGCGCAGGCACCTGTGCCATGAGCTGGCGTACCACCGAATGGGCATCGCCAGCCACCTGAACAGGCAGCGCCACGCCATTGGCAGCCAGCTGCAGGTTTTCTATGTCCTCCGGGCCAAGGCCGTTGGCAATGTCCAGATTCAGTACGTAGTCACCCGGTTGCAGCACCAGCCATAAGTCGGCCGCTGGCGCCGGGCCACTCCAGCGAAACCACTGCTTTTCCGGCAGGGCCAGCTCGCGCCGGTGCCAGTGACTGCCCAGCAGAGGCCAGGCAAAATCATACCGGAACTGCGCGGGCAAGCTGTCTTTGGGAAGGGAATTCAATTGCTCTTCCGCCCGTCTTCGGTAGGCGCGGCGCAGCAAGTCGTCTAGGGTGTCAGCATCATTCAGACGCCAGGCTTCCAGGTCCTGCTGCATGAGGCTAAACCGGCGTTCAAAGACTTCCCTGGCCCAGCGATACAGGCGATTGTCCCAATGATTTCGTGCCAGAATGGCATCACGTGTAGCATCATCATCGCCTGCATCGGCCTCGCCGGATAGCGGGTGTTTCACATTTAACCGCTCGCTGTTACCCAAAGGCGGCAAGCCGAACTGCCAGGCAAACAGGCGCAAGGAGTCGTCAAAGCGTTCCTGTAAACCGAACCAGTCGCACCGTTTGAGCACGTCCAGCGCGCGTTGATAGCGCTGCTCGGCGCTCAGTTGCGGCACCTCATCCGACAACCAGTGCCTGACCACCTGTTCGCTGCGTTCGGAAAGGAAAATGTCCTGGGCATCCGGATCATCGTGGATATCGAAAGACAGATAGCGCACCTGCCGGTTTTCGATCAGGTGACCAGTGCGCGAATCGGTCACAAACTGAAGCAAACTCATGGCTTCACGCTGAACCAGCGCGTGCACACGGGTGTTTTTTTCCCGCTTCACGAAGTGATAGGTGGAAACCGATAGCGAGACCGGGTCGCGCAACAAGGTCAGCAAGCGTGGTTGCTGACCGGCAAAGACCTTGAGCCCCCCGCCGCCAAAATGGCCACGGAAGAACACATATTCCCCGGCGCGTTCGGCCAGCTCCGGGGTCAGTTCACGCCACAGTTGGGCCGGGAAAATCGCCTGCTGGTGAAACAGGCGATCCAGGGCGGTAATGAGGCTGGTGCCTGCGGTTTTGGGGATATGAACAAAATAAAACGGCCGCTGACCTTGTTCTTTATCGTGCCACCAAACGCTGGTCTGTTCCGGCCAGGGCAGGCCAAGCAAGTCGCTTACGACCAGGCCTGGGTTCTGCGGGGCGTCCCCTGGCAACTCTAGTGGGATGGGCTGGGGGCGTTTTTGCTCCGCAGTTGCGCGCCGGAAACGGTTCAGCCAGTGGCCCAGGAGGTGTTTTGCCGATGCCATGACTCAGCGACCTGGCAATTTAACGGCTGAGAATGGCGTCATAGGCGGCTTGCAGGCGTCGGTCGTAGTTTTCCGCCGAAAAACGCTGGGCCTGTTTGTGGCCTTTGGCGCGCATG
>WGBZ01000271.1 GCA_015494035.1 Lysobacterales bacterium
CATAGCGAACCGTCCTGTTGAATCGTTCGATGTAGGCGTTTTGTTGTGGCTGGCCAGGCTGTATGTGTTCGATCCGAATGCCTTGTTGTTCAGCCCAGCGGGTGAGTGCCGTGCTGATGTATTCCGGGCCGGTGACACAAAACCCGAGACCTCGCAATCGGGTAGTAAAAAAGCCAATTCCGATGACCTGGGTAAGATTATAATGATTTGTGAGTAAACCGGAAATAGGCGCCCACTGAAAAAATTCGCTGCGCGGGTTGATTTTTGAATGAAAGATCAGCGCTTCCCTAGATGCAATGTGGTGGTTTGGGCAAGCCGGCATATCGGCACAGGTGCTTGATGGGGGCGTCTGGAAACAGGCGGTAGAGAAACCGGGAGTTGGCCATTTCTTCGCCGAGGTTGTCGCGTATAACGCGAATAAACAGGCGCATTGGGGGTGTTTCGCCAGTTTGTGAATAGAGATCACGCAGCAGGTTGAACAAGGCCCAATGGGCTTTTGTCAGTTTTACTTTGTCCCTGGCTGCCATCTGTTTGGCCAGGGCCGGTGACCAGTCTTGCCAGTTGACCAGATGGCCATGTCCGTCAAAGCCCGGGTTTGTGCAGAGTGAATCTTCGTGTTGTGTTGTCATGGTTGTTCCTGGACTTAGCGGCTTGTTGCTGCGGTAATAATTTACCAGTCATTCCCCGCAGTGTGTATCGGTTTTTTTAGGAAGCTCTGATCGAATCGTGACACGGCATCTTGCAGCGTAAAATCGTCCATTTCTGTGTTGCAAACCTTCGCAATAGCCTGGCTATTACGTGCGGTTTGCGCCTTGAACTGAACAATTTTTACACGCAATCTGCTCGCGCCAGATTCAATCAGAGCTTCCTTTATTAACCCGGCATTACCTTTTCCAAGTCACCGTTGGGCCGAACTTCCTGATCAAGGCAAGCAGTTGCGCATGGCCGATGAGCGTGGCACCAGTGTGTACAAAGCCCTGATCTGCCTCTGTTTCGGCTGGCTCCTGAAGAACAAACCACTGAGCCTGTTTAAGGCGTTGTTTAAGCTGTTCATGTACTGCGTGGGCAGTGGGTTGACGGGTACTGGGCACATCAGACTCGTTAGGGAACCTCTGATCGAATCGTGACACCGCATCTTGCGGCGTAAAATCGTCCATTTCTGCGTTGCAAACCTTCACAATAGCCTTGCTATTGCGTGCGGTTTGCGCCTTGAACTGAACAATTTTACACTCCAATCTGCTCGCGCCAGATTCAATCAGAGCTTCCTTAGCAAACAGCCAGTGAATCAGGCTTTTACCTGCCCCATAGCAAACGATGATATCGTCCTGGTCAACCAGCTTGAGAAAACCCAACAGGGCGTCGGCTGTTTGCTGATTGGGTTCCAGCGCGCACAAATGGACTGTCATTTGAAGTGTCCGCTTGTTATTTGCCCGTTCAAATTGTCCACCGGCATTCCTGCATGGCTTTTCTGAGTGCGCTGCTGGTGATATTTTCCAGGGGCACGGCCAGGTCGTTTTTTCCACGGGTTGGAGAATCCAGCACATAGAGCTTTTCGATACCGTACAGGGGCAGGGCTTTCCATCGATTTTGGAGCCGTTCCGCCGTGCCCAGGTGTGTCTGAGCCGCCGCCGGGAAAAAGACCACGGTCACGTCCCAGTCATAGCTGATCGCCGCCAGAATGGTGTCGTATTGGGTTTGGACAACCTCACTATTTGTTGAGGCAATCAGCGCCAGGCAGCGTTTGGCCCTGTGTGTTGTCAATGGGGCTTGGGTTGGGTTTATGTCCACTCAACGATCCGTTCTGCGGTCTCTGTCCACTCCATCCACTGCCCCAGAGAGCCTGCCTGCACACCGGGGGGCAGGGACTTGTGTTTGTGATTTGCCAAGCGGCTGCTGCACAAGAGCACAGGAACACCTGTTGTCAGCAGTTGTCGAATGCTGTGTTGGTGGACCGTTTCCAGGGTACTTTTCAGGACATCACTCACCGCATGGCCGGTGACAAACACGCCCAGCACTGATGTGTCCGGGGCCACCTGGGCGGTTTGTATGAAGGCCAGGGCATTTTCCCAGCACGAAGGCCCAGGGGTGGTCCGGTTGATCAGAATGGCAATAGAAAAAGTGGACGCTTGGGTCATAATTTGATGCAATGATGGCAGCGAAATCGGGTCGGAAGCTTATGATAGGTCAAAGGTTCACGCATTGAGCTCGGGAGAAACTGTGAAAAAAACAAACATCATGACTGTGGTGGCCTGTATTGTAGCATTGGCGACCAGTCTGACAACGCGTGCTGAAGACCCGCCCAGGCAAACGGCAACCCATTATGGGCTACCAGAACTGGGCAGCGCCGCTGACCGGACGCTTTCACCCCAACAGGAAGCCGAATACGGGCGAATGGTCCTGAACCAGATTCGTGACTATGACCTGTTGATTACCGACCCGGTCGTACAGGACTACATTTATCACCTGGGTTATCGGCTGGCCGCGCATTCAGACAAGCCGCGGCAATCATTTCATTTCAATGTGATCAATGAACCCAGCATAAACGCCTTTGCTGTTCCTGGTGGTTATATATTCGTGCACTCGGGTTTGTTTTTGATGAGTGAGACTGAAAGTGAACTGGCGGGAGTGCTTTCGCATGAAATTGCCCACGTCACGCAACGCCACTCTTCACGCACCCTGGCAGACATGACCAAAGTCAGTGTTCCCATTCTGTTGGGGATGGTGGGTGCCCTGATCGCTTCCAAAGGCAATGGCAATGCCTCGCAGGCCATTATTGCCAGCGGACTGGGTTTGCAACAGCAGCTGGCGATCAACTTTACCCGTGATCATGAACACGAAGCCGACCGGCTTGGGATTAACACCCTGGCAAAAAGCGATCTTGACCCTTATGGCATGGCCAGTTTTTTTGGCAAAATGCTGCGGAAATACCGTGTCACGGACGAGAAGTATCAATTGCCCGAATACTTACGGACACACCCCTTGTCGGTCACCCGGGTCTCAGAAGCCAAAAACCGGGCAGAAAAAATACGCGTCCAAACCATTCAGGAATCGCCACTGTATGATTTTGCCAAGGAGCGACTGCGGGTGTTGACTGCCAGAAAACCCACTGAAGGCTTATCCTATTACCAACAATTGCCACCGGCCGGGACGCCTGCGCAACAGTATGGGTATGCGTTTGCCTTATTGCAAAACAATCAGCCCGAGCAGGCCCTGGCGATCCTCGAGAAAATACCCGTTCAGGCCGAAACCCGTTTGCTGGTGGAAAGCCTGAAAGCCGAAGCCCTTGGCCATGTGAATCCCGATAAGGCCTTCCGGAAATTTTCAGCCCTGGCCGAAGAACATAGCCAGCACCCGATTGTTCTGGTGCCTTGGATCAAGGCCTTAATGCGCACCGGCAAGCCTGTTGATGCACGCAGGGCGCGTCAACTGGCCAGAGAGCTGACATCGGCCCATCCGGACAACCCGGATTATTTTGCCGTGCTGGCAGTGGCTAATGAAAATGCCGGTCGATCCATTGAGGCCACAGAAGCCAAGGCCCATGAACGGCACTTGAGCGGACACAACTACCAAGCGGTACTCATGCTTCGTAATCTGTTGGCAGAAAATCTGGATTACTATCAGCGCGCGCGAATTACCTCCCGGATTCATCAGTACGAACAACTGATCACCGAGCGCGAACGCCAGCGTGAGCTTGCCAAAAGTCGGCGGCCCAATGGCTGAGTTGCCCCAGAGCCATGGGCGCCAAGTCCGTGTCGGGTCGTTTTCTGTCCACCCGGTAACCAGGAAAAGCCGGTCATGATGCGTGTGCGCCAGCTGGATCCGGAATTCGCCCGGCAACGCCGAAATGGCTGGAAAAAAGCGGCAAAGTTTGCCGCCGAGCTGGTTGCCCTCATGTGGTTGCTGTGGTTGCTTGATGCGCTAACGCCCTTTACGGCCCGGTATCTGAGCATTTTTCCGCGCCAGCCCTCCGCTTTGAGCGGCATCGTTTTTGCGCCGTTGTTACACAGCGGGCTTTCGCATTTGATCAGCAACACCTTACCAGTGTTTCTGGCCGTTTTGGCCCTGTTGGGCAACTACCCCAAAATTGCGCGGCGGGTTTTGTTGTTGGCGTGGCTGGGCACAGGCGCCCTGGTGTGGTTGTTTGCGCGCTCTTCCTGGCACCTGGGTGCCAGTGGCCTGCTTTATGCCCTGTTAAGTTTTCTTTTTGTCAGTGGATTCATGCGTCGGGACACGCAATCTGTGGCCATTTCGCTGGTGTTGGTGTTCCTCTATGGTGGGCTGGTTTTTGGCGTGATTCCGGACAAGCCGGACATTTCATGGGAGTCCCACCTGTTTGGTGTGGTGGTGGGCATTACGCTGGCCTGGTGGTATCGAAAGGAAGATCAGCCGGTGTTTCGCCGTTACGACCTGGAAGATGCTGAGGAGGAGGACCAGGACCAGGACACTATCCTGTTCAAGCCTTTGCCGGAGGAGCCCTCATCGGCGAACCCGGCGCAGGATACGCATCGCGATTCAATCAGAGACTCCCTTAATACCAGCCGCGCCCCGTTACCGCCCCTGGATTAAGGAAGCTCTGCTTAGAGCTTTCTTAATCACCCGGTCTTGCCGCGTGGTGTCACCCAACAGGTCAAAATGGTATCATACGCTCTTTTCCCGGAGGCTGAGGCCATGACCCGTTCCATGACCGCATTTGCCAGCGGCACGGCAGAAACTGAATTCGGCCGCCTGACCTGTGAGATTCGCTCGGTCAACCACCGCTTTCTTGATGCGTCTATTAAACAGCCGGATCTGCTTCGAAAAACCGAGCCACAGATCCGCAAGTTACTGAGTAAACACCTGTCCCGGGGCAAGGTGGACGTGTTTATTCGCTTCTATCCCGATGCCCAGGCAGACATTCATGAGTTAAGCCTGAACCAGCCTTTGCTACAACAATTGCAAACCTGCGCCCATGCCATCGAAGCCAGTTTGCCGGAAAAGCCCCAGCAAATAAATGTGATTGAACTGATGGCCTGGCCGCAACTGTTGATCCAGGCTCCGCGGGATACCACACCCCTGAATGAGGCCGTGCTGCAATTGGTGGAAAACGTGGTGCAGGAACTCAACCAGGCTCGCCAGCGCGAAGGTGAGCAGTTAAAACAGCATTTGCAGACGCGCCTGCAGGCCATACGGGACATCCATGCGCAATTGAGCCAGCATGTGGGTGATATTCAGCAGCAACTGCGTGAGAAATTGCTGACGCGATTGGCCGAGCTTGATGTGGAGTTTAATCCTGAGCGTCTGGAACAGGAACTGGCTTTTCAGTTACAGCGGTTGGACATTGCAGAAGAACTGGATCGCCTGGCCACCCATTGTGATGAAATCGAACGGGTTCTGGAAGCTGACGAGCCAGTGGGCCGCAAGCTGGATTTTCTGATTCAGGAGCTGCACCGTGAGGCCAATACCATCGGCAGCAAATCCGCAGCCATTCAGACCACCGGAGGCAGTGTTGACCTGAAAGTGGCCATTGAACAAATGCGCGAACAAGTGCAGAACATTGAATAACACTGGATAAGGGACTCGCATGCACAGTCAGTTAAAAGGCACTCTTTTTATTATTTCCGCGCCTTCCGGGGCAGGCAAGACCAGTTTGGTGAACGCTTTGGTGCGCGACACTAACCACCTCAAGCTGTCCATCTCCCACACCACGCGGGAAAAACGCCCCAACGAGATTGAAGGCTACCACTATCACTTCATCAGCGAAGACAAATTCCAACAGAAAGTGGCGGCTGGGGACTTCCTTGAACACGCTCGGGTCTTTGGCAATTTTTATGGCACGTCGCAGGATACGGTGGAGAAAATGCTGGACGAAGGCCACGACGTTATTCTTGAAATTGACTGGCAGGGCGCGCAACAGATCAAACAGAAAATACCTGAAGCCGTCAGTATTTTTATTTTGCCACCCTCGCTGGAAGCCTTGCGTGAACGCTTGCAAAGTCGGGGCGAAGATAACGAGGAAACCATTAACCACCGGATGGAAAAGGCCATCTCGGAGATTTCTCACTACGATGAAGCCGACTACCTGGTGATTAACGATGACTTTGAAGATGCCCTAAAAAGCCTCAAGGCCATCGTCCGCTGCCATCGCCTGCAAACCGACAAGCAGGCCATCATCAACAAATCAGTGATTGAAAGGTTGCTTAAGCCTGAATCCGCCAAGTGAGTGTCGGCCTGCCGGAAGCAAGGCGACTTTCGGTCCAATGCCAAAGCGCTTACTTTTCCAAGGAAGCTCTGATCGAATCGTGAACTCGCTTCACATACCTGAAATGTCCGATAACTGCGTTGAAGTCCTGGTCAATAGCCCGCTATTGACTGCGAACTTCGTCTTGTTCTCGAACATTTCAGGCACAAGCTGCTTCGTCCAGACTCAATCAGGGCTACCTTAAAGTAAAATTAACAGAGATTTAGCATTTGCTTGCTAGAATCAGGTGAACCAATAATTCCGGATCACACAAAAGAGGAAGCACCATGCCAAAAGTGACCGTTTACAGCACCTTGCTGTGCCCTTACTGCTTCGCCGCCCGGAGGCTGTTGAAAAACAAGGGCATCGAATTTGAGGAAATCCGCGTGGACAAGCAGCCTGAAAAACGTCAGGAGATGATCCAGCGTTCTGGCCGTTTTACCGTGCCGCAGATATTTATTGATGACTTCCATGTGGGCGGTTATGACGACATGGCTGAACTGAACCGCAAAGGCAAGCTGGACGCCCTTTTTGGCGGTGTGCTGGCCGACACCCAGTCTGGCTAAAACCTTTCCTTTTCCCGCCTGCAAGGACGTTCAGGCAATGGCCGACGGAATTAGCACGGGCATTCTTGCTGTGGGTTCACTGAGTTGTTGAATTCGCTGTCGCAATGGCAGTGGATAATCACTTGGGAGTGCTAGGGAAGCTCTGATCGAATCGTGACACGGCATCTTGCAACGTAAAATTATCCATTTCTGTGTTGCAAACCTTCGCAATAGTCTGGCTATTACGCGCGGTTTGCGCCTTGAACTGAACAATTTTTCACTACAATCTGTTCGCGCCAGATTCAATCAGAGCTTCCCTAGGATACACCTTGTATATTTTGATAACCCGCTTGTTTCCTTGTTTCTATAAGCGGTCTTATTTTTGCGCACGGTTTTGACTGGCCTCTGCCTCTGTCTCGTTTGGCGAGGGAGCTTGCTGCCGTGCCGGTTGTTTTTGTGCATGACCCTTGGGCCAGGCATTCAGGATGGCATTCACCAGCGTGGCCAGCGGAATGGCAAAGAAAACGCCCCAGAAGCCCCAGATTCCGCCGAAGAAGAGGACGGCCAGAATGATGGCCACCGGGTGCAAGTTGTTGACTTCAGAGAAAAGAAAGGGCACCAGCACATTGCCATCCAATAGCTGGATCAGCCCGTAAATCGCCATCAGCCACAGGAACTTGTCTGACCAGCCAAACTGGAAAAAGGCCACCACGGCAATGGGTATGGTGACCACTGCAGCGCCGATATACGGCACCAGTACCGAAAACCCTGTCAGGGTGGCCAGCAAAATGGCGTATTGCAGGCCGAATGAGGCGAAAACAATATAACTGACCAGGCCAACGATAATGATTTCCAGCACCTTGCCACGCACGTAATTTCCAATCTGGGTATCGACTTCTCGCCAGATGGCCAGAGTCAGCCGGGAATCCTTGGGCAGAAACCGCCGCACCCAGCCAAGGATCACAGCCTTGTCCTTGAGCAGGAAGAACACCAGAATGGGCATCAGCACAAAGAAAATCAGAATTGAGAAAATGCCGGCAAAGGAGCTGAGCAGGTGCTTTAGGAGGCTTTGTCCCAGTGATGTCAGTTCGGTGGTGATGCGTGTCACCAGTGTCTGCGCCTGCTCCTCGCTAATAAGTTTAGGGTATTTCTGAGGCAGTGCCTGAATGAATTGCAGGGATTTGTCGAGGTAGTCCGGCAGGCGTTGCACCAGTTGTGTGATCTGCTGACTGAGGGTTGGAACCACCAGAATCAGAAGCACCGTTAACAGGGCAATAAAACCGGCAAAAACCAGTAATACCGCCCATATGCGTCGGATGCCAAGCGATTCGAGCCGCTTGACCACGCTTTCCAGCAAGTACGCCACCACCACACTGGCCAGGAAGGGAGCCAGCGGCTTGCCAAGAAAAATGATAATCGCAAACAGGCCAACCAGAAGCCCGGTGAGGATGACGATTTCCGGATCGGAAAAGGTTCTTTTGAACCAGCGCGAGAGTACGTTCATGACGGTATTCTAACCAAGCTGGAGATGGATGGTGAATGGTTATGCGATGGGGCTGAATCCACCATCAGGCACGGAAGCAGAAGCGCTTGGGAAGCTCTGATTGAATCTGGACAAAGTAGATTATGCTGGAAATGTTCGAGAACAAGGCGGAGTTCGCAGCTAATAGCCGGCTATTAGCAAGAACTTCAACGCAGTTATCGGACATTTCAGGCGTGAGAAGCGAGTTCATGATTCGATCAGAGCTTCCCTTGACAGGAGCCCCTAAAAGGAACGGGTCCAGACAATGACGCCTTCGGTGTGTTTATCGAGGCTGCGATTGACCTGGCCCAGCTCGGTGCGACCGAAAACCAGGGGCTTGGGCGCGTAGCTGGCATAAAAGGTGAGGAGGCCACCGTACAGGCGGGTGTCGACACTGAGGCGCAAGTTACGATTGGCCGAAGCCTGATCCAGTACCAAGGCCAGAATATCCGAAGTGGGTTCGGGCTGTTGGCGGCTGGTGATTTCGATACTGGCACGGGTTTTCTCGCCCAGGCGATGTTCATAACCAATGGAATAGACCGTCAGGTCACGCCAGGCAAATTCAGGCGATGTGCCATCCTGTAGCAAGCTGAGAAAACGTTCGGGCAGGGCTTTTGTGGGGAACGCGTTGATGTTGCTGTAAAAAGTCTGCTCGGCTTTCAGGTTGATGGCGCCGCCAGCAAAGGTCGAAATGGCCAGGTCAATGCCAGCTTCTGCAGGCACATCGAAATCGCCCGGTTCGGAATAAACCCCGTGAACCCGACCGAATTCATCCATGTTGATGCGGCTCTGGAAGTGCGTGTGAACCGTTAGTCGTTTGCCCAGTTGCTGGTTATAGCCGAGTCTTACACCCACGCCACGGCTGGTTTCAACCGCCGGCGAAACGTATTCCAGTCGATTGTCATCGGCTTGCAGTAATGAGCCAAGGCTCAAGTCAGCATAGCTTTGGAAGGCAAAAACCGCTGAAACGTTCACGAAAGAATTTTCGGAAACCTGGTGGCTGAAGCCGGGGACGACCAGTTGCTGTTGCAGAAACTGGTTGTTGCTTAAACCCAATGACGCTTCATCCAGGGTGGCCGAGTGAAACAGTGATGGTTCAAAAATCCCCTGGCTGCGGTCAAAGGTAAAGCGGGTTTTGCTGTCCAGCGCAAACTCGAAATGGTTGTTGTCGTCCACAAAAACAGGGATGGCGCGGTTAGTCTCGCTTGTCCCGGTGTTGTCGCTCTGACTGTTTTCCAGGCTGAAGTAAAACCGGGGGAAAATCTGTCTCGCCATGGCCTGTTTCCAGTGGCCAAGCTTGGTTTTCTCTCCAGTTACGGATAAAGTAAAAGCCGCAGGGGCAAGCGCGGTACTGGAGAACTCGCCAGTCAGGGAAGAGG
>WGBZ01000272.1 GCA_015494035.1 Lysobacterales bacterium
CTCGGCCAGATGGTCTTCGCAATTCAGATTCAGTAGGCGACAGGCTGCGGCAATGGTGGCTGCATCGCCGTTTTCAGCCGCCTGACGCAAGCCGCTGACTGGGGCGTGCAGCAGTGTTTTGGTCAGGGTGTTGGCCAGGTAGTCCAGGGCGATTTCGGGCTTTTCGCCCTTGCGCAGCATTTTCTGGGCCTTGAGCAGGGCCTTCTGGCGCAGTTTGTCGCTGTCGAGCTGAAACTGCCGAATCAGTTGCAGGTGTTGCTGCGAACGCAGCCACTGGGAAAAAGCCTCGGCTTCCATGTCGATAATCACCCGCGCCTGCTCGGCGGCCTGTTCCCGGCTTTTCAGGTTGTTGCTGACGACTTTCTGCAGGTCGTCCACGCCATACAGAAACACGTCTTCCAGTTCGCTCACCGCCGGGTCTATGTCACGCGGTATGGCCAGGTCCAATATCACCATGGGCTGGTGTTTGCGGCGCCGTATGGCCTCTTCCACCGTGCTTTTGTGGATCACCGGTTCGGGGCTGGCCGTGGCTGAAAAAACCAGATCAAACTCATGCAGATGGGCGGGGAACAGCTCAAAGGGCAGCACCCGGGCGTTCACCTGTTCGGCCAGTTGCTGGCTGCGGGCCTGGGTGCGGTTGGTGATGCACAACTGGGCAAAACCCTGTCGGGTCAGGTAACGCGTCACCAGTTGCGCGGTGTCACCGGCGCCCACCACCAGAATGGAGCGCCCCGTCAACTGGCCAAACACCTGCTTGGCCAGCATCACCGCGCTGTTGGCCACGCTCACCGGGTTGCGGCCGATGGCGGTTTTGCTGCGCACGCTCTTGGCCACGTGAAAGGCGTTCTGGAACAGCCGCTCCAAACGCTTGTTGAGCGCCTTGTGCTGCCGGGCCAGATCGAATGCAGCCTTGACCTGGCCGAGTATCTGCGGTTCGCCCAGCACCAGCGAATCCATGCCCGAGGCCACGGTGTACAGGTGTCGCACGGCGGCGTCATCGCGCTTTTCGTAAAGAAACTGGCGGCTGTCGGGTAATGGCAGGTCGAATTTCTGGCATAAAAGTTCCAGGCCGGAGGTCGCGTCGTTTTCCAGCCAGAAATAAAATTCGGTGCGGTTACAGGTGCTGATAATGACACAAGCCTCCACCGCCGGTTGTTGCAGGCACCAGTGCAGCGCTTCGGGCAGCTGCTGCTCGCCGATGGCCAGTTTCTCGCGCAGGGCCACCGACGCGGTTTTGTGATTAAGTCCTGCCAGAACGAGCGACATGAAAGGGTTTTCCGGTGTGGGGCGTAAGAGCGGCTACTTGACCACGCGCAATGACGGCTTGCCCTTGCGAGGTTTTTTCGGGCCGTCTTGCGGTGGCGGCGGTGTGTTGTTTTCTTCAAACATCATACCCTGGCCGGAATCCCGCGAGTATATGGCCAGCACCGCGCCCATGGGCACAAAAACCGAGGCGCTTTTGCCGCCAAAACGGGCAGAAAAGCCAATGCCTTCACTGTCCATGTGCAGGCCCTCGGTGGCCGCATAGGAAATATTCAGTACGACCTTGCCATCGGAGGCTATGCCTGGGGGAATATCCACGCCCGGGTAGTTTGTGTTGACCAGAATCAGCGGCGTCTGGCCGTTGTCCTCAATCCACTCGTGCAGCGCCTTGAGGATATAGGGTTTGGATGAGGTCATGGGCGGGCGATCAGAAGTCAAAGCGCATGCCCCGTTCGGCAAAGGCCACGCTGCGGCGGAAAGCCATGTCGTTAAACATATTATGGCCGTATTGGCGGATGGGTTTGCTCATGTTGTCCCAGTCCAGGCCGCGCTGCATCAGTCGCCACAAAAACGGCACCAGCATGGTATCGAGCACCGTCAGTTCGTTGCTGAGAAAATAGGGCGTGCCGCGGAACAGCTCACTGGCGGCTTCGAGCTTCTCGGTCAGTGTGGCCAGCGCCGCCTGTTTCTCCTCATCACTGCCACGGTCAATCTGCGGCAAGTGATCCAACCAGTCCTTTTCCATGTGATAGGCCGCCACGCGCAGCTTCGCCCGACCCACCGGGTCCGGTGGCATCAGCGGCGGGTGCGGGTAACGTTCGTCCAGGTAGTCAGTGATTACATTCAGGCCATACACGGCCAGGTCACGGTCCACCAGCGTCGGCAGGGAGGCATAGGGGTTCTGGTCAATCAGGTCTTCTGGCGGGTTGTTGGCATCCACATTGACGATATCGACATTGATGTTCTTGATGGAAAGAATATAGCGAATGCGGTCGCTTTCATAGGCGCCGGGTTCGGAAAATAAGGTGATAACGGATCTTCCCCTAACTGGTATTGTCACTGCTGACCTCCCTTGCTGTGGACGCACCGGTTTCACGCAGACAGAGCCGATGCAAAAAACGTGGCCAGGGCGGCAGATCACTTGACAGCCGCCGCATTTTGGCTAAGCCGTGAATTATACCATTTTCGCCTTGCCCTTGGCCAATCCACAGCATTACAGCGCCTTGTGAAAGGGCTGTTTTCAGCCTATTGCCCTACGGAGAGCGGGTGGTGGTTCTTTTATTGAAAAATCAGAGGGAAGGGCGGTAGATGCAATACATGTTGCCAGATTGTTGCTGAGGAAAAATTCAGGGAAAGCAAAAACCCCGCGCTGGCGGGGTCAGGTTGCTGACAAACCCCGGTATTTTTGCCGGGGTTTGTTATTTCAGGCGTTTGCAGGAGTAGGTGTAGCTGGTTGCCTGGAAATGGTGACTGGGTGATAAAGAATGCCCAGAATGTCAGAAATCCGCCTCATTAGGCTTATATAAA
>WGBZ01000273.1 GCA_015494035.1 Lysobacterales bacterium
AGCTGGGAGTCACCCACCAAGGCGGTGTTTCGTATCAACAACTACGACTGGCCCATGCAGCGGTCGGTGTTTCACCGGGGCACCGGCACACCGGATGCCGACTGGTTGATGACCAACACCTGGCGTTTGCAGGGTGTGCGCATGGAAGCCACGCGCAACACCTATTACGCCTGGCGCTATGGGGAAAACCAGTGGCGGCAGCGGGGCTATGGCAGCAGCGGGCCGGTGATTATCCGACCCCAGGCGGTGTTTACCGACTCGGCCACCACCTGGTCGCGCTTTAACCTCAATGATCTGGTGATGCGGGATCGTAACGCCATCAAGGCTTTGGCCGGCGCCAGTGACAACGCGCTGTATTATCTTTCTGATCTGCGCTATGACGAAAAATTCATGAATTACATGCGCCCGGAGGAGTGGACTGAATCAGAAAAAACCAATCCGCACACCCTGGATGACTACTACCAGGTGTATCGCAGTCAGCCGCTGTGGTATGACGAAGTGAAAGACGCCGGACGCTTTTTGCTGGTGTATGAGCCGGACACCAACGAAGTAACGCTGTTGCATGTGGGTGGTGACACTATTATGGATTACCCCAACGGGCCTTTGAGCGATGTGAAACTGCTGGATGAGACCGTGTTGTTCCGTGGCCACCTGGGATCACCGGTGGACCAGCAGGTGCGCTTTACCCCTGAGGTGTGCAGCGGCTGTGACACCGAACAGGACCTGAAGGACTTTGCCGCTGATCCCTTGTGGTTTGATCGTAACGCCCTGGTGATGACCAAGGTCAATACCATGGATGAACAATTCATGCTGCGCCCGGACTACGCCGAAAGCTGCCTGTTTGGCCGCTGGCGGGCCGAAGGCCTGTGGCCTGTTGATGATGACACCACGCGCTTGCGTGAGCCCACGGTGTTGGCCCCGGCACACTTTAACACCCAGTGTGAATACTACTATGGGCCCCAGTGGTATGGTCCTGAGTACCGGGCCAGTATTGCCTTCCCGGATTTGGGCATCCAGAAACCCTTTGAGCCGCATTACCATGAATAAGGGTGGCAAACGTTAGCCACTTGCCGGTGCCCACGGGTACCGGCATTTTTTATGGCCTTGGTGGCTGGCGGATAACGGGATTTCATTCGACTATGGAGGAAATCCCATGATAATTTGTTTTGCGTGCCGGCGCCGTATGTATGACCTGCTTGACTTCTTCACCCATTGGGTGGTGCATTGGGAATATACGCCGTTACCACCATCGGCCCCGGAGCACTATAATTTTCCGCCGGTGTTTCCCTCACACCGGTGGACACGGGAAGAAGCAGCCCATGCGGCGCGACGAGTCAGGAAACGGGAAGCGAAAATGATAAGTAATGATGGCGTGATTGACATGATCCCGTTCCACGTGGAAGATTACCTGAACAATAGCCTGCCAGGACCAGACGTGGATTAGGGAAGCGCTGATCGAATCGTAAACTCGCTTCTCACGCCTGAAATGTCCGATAACTGCGTTGAAGTCCTTGCCAATATCCTGCTATTGGCTGCGAACTTCGCCTTGTTCTCGAACATTTCCGGCATAACCTGCTTCGTCCAGATTCAATCAGCGCTTCCTTAGCATGGCCCACAGGCACAGGTTGTGCCACGAAACCCGGCCTGTTGCCATTGCTACTTTCACTTCCGTCTTCCTCTGGTGACGGACAAACACAAGTACGCGAGGAACAATATGAACCTGAAACATATTGGCGGAAACTTTGATGACTTGCTGCAGGAAAAGGGTGTGCTGGGGGAAGTCGATGCCTTGGCCAACAAGCGCCTACTGGTTTTGCGTCTCAACACGCTGATGGAAAATCAGGGCATGGATCGACAGCAACTGGCCAAAAAGGCAGGAGTCAGTGAGTCCTCATTGGCCTGCCTGTTGGATAAAAACCGCCTGAACCTGTGCCTGTTAACACTGGGGAAAGTGACAACGGCACTCGGCACCATGTTTAGTATTGGTCTCGAACCGCAGCAGTCGAGCAACAGGCAGTAAGCACTTCAGGTTTGCATCACCCGGGTCACAAAAAATCGGCCGGGTCGGCGTGTTGCCAGCGGGCCGATTGCAGCCGGTATCCGTTGTCGTCTTCCACAAACAGCAGGTCAAACCGGGTCAGGTCGGCGCGCAATGAGGACAGCAGACCGGGGTCGTCGATGGCTTGACCGGCGGTGGCCACCACCGCCTTGACGCGCGCCCGGCTTTGTTCCGGATTCAGCCATTCAATGGCCTTGATTCGCACTAACACATGCGGTTTACGGTGGCGGAAAAGATAAAAACGGGCGATTTGTTGCAGTTGCTGTTTATTACGTTCCTGTTGGTCGTGGTAGTCGGCGGCCACGTATTCCATCAGGCCGCCAAGGTCGCGTGA
>WGBZ01000274.1 GCA_015494035.1 Lysobacterales bacterium
CGTTTAGGGAACCTCTGATCGAATCGTGACACGGCATCTTGCGGCGTAAAATCGTCCATTTCTGTGTTGCAAACCTTCACAATAGCGTGCTATTGCGTGCGGTTTGCGTCTTGAACTAAACAATTTTACACGCCAATCTGTTCGCGCCAGATTCAATCAGAGCTTCCTTAGATGACCCCGGCATTGCAGGCATTGCCTGTCACAAGGTGCGTCATTCATTCTGGCTTCTGGCGTTTTTTGCGCACGTAAATGGTTTTATTGACCCGGGCCACGGGCTGGCCGTCTGTGTTCACGATATCAACGGTAAAGTCCCGCAGAACTTTCTTGCCGTTTTCAGAGGCCTGCGTGATTTCTTTAATCTGTTCGGCCGTAATGTGAAAGTCCGCCGTGACGCGCTTTCTGTCCAGGGCAAGAAAATCAATGCTGCCGGCCTGATCCACTACCCGCCGATCCGGCGGCAGGTTGTGGATCAGCATCAGCATGTAGAACGGGTCGGCCATGGAAAACAGGCTGCCGCCATAATGGGTGCCGATGTAATTGCGGTTATACCAGCGACGGGTGAGGCTGACGCGCACGTGTCGCCAGTCATCGGCAATGTGCAGCACGCGGATGCCGGCACACAGATAAGGTGGCCACAGATTAAACAGCCAGCGCATGTAACGGGCTTTCACGTCAGCTGATAATGTACTGTTCCAGCTGACTAATGGTCTGTTCCTGATGGGCAATAATGTGCTTGACCAGATCTCCGATGGACACCAGCCCCACCAACTGGCCGTTATCCAGCACCGGCAGATGCCGGATTTTATGATCCGTCATCAGGTTCATGCACTCGTCCACGCCGGTGTCCGGCGTCACCGTTACCAGCTCGGTGGCCATGATGTCCGCCACCGGCGTGTTGACCGAGTCCTTGCCCTTGAGAATCACCTTGCGGGCGTAGTCCCTTTCGGAGAAAAAGCCCACCAGCTGGCCGGCATCGTTCACCACGCACAGCGCGCCGATGCCCTTTTCGGCCAGCTTTTCCAGCGCGTGATAGACCGAATCATCGGGCCGGACTGACCAGACCTTGTGACCCTTGTTGTTGAGAATTTCGTTAATTGCCGTCATCGCATCACCCCTTTCAGTGTTTCTGTTGTTTGTCATTGCCTGTTTGCCATTTCACAATAGCACACCTGGGCGGCTGTCTCCAAGCCCGGACAATCCGGGCTGCACGGGCGATTGCAGGCTCGAAGCAGCCAGACGCATGGCAAAAAGTGACAAGAGGATGGACTTGGGAGAGGGCGTGCGTAACCGGGCGTTGCCTTTCGGCCGGTTATTTCTCGGTGGTGGCAAATTCCTTGCCATCCAGCGCCGCATTCATGGCATGCCAGCACAAGGTGGCGGACTTGATACGGGTAGGAAATTTCCGCACTCCGGCAATGGCATTGACCTGGCCCAGTTCGGGCACGTGCTCCACAGGCGTGTTTTTGTCCATTAACCGGCAGAACTGCTGGAAGTGCCGGTGCGCCTCGCTGACGCTTTTGCCGGTGAGAAATTCGCACATAAGCGAGGCCGAAGCGGTGGAAATGGCACAGCTTTCGCCGTCGAAATGGATTGATGCGATGGTGTCATCCACCACGTTGAGAAAAACCAGCACCTGATCGCCACAAATGGCGTTCAGACCTTCGGCCTTGTGGGTGTAATGCGCCGGCGCGCCGTAATGGCGTGGGTGGCGATTATGTTCCAGCACCACCTGCTTGTACAGATCGCCCAGCTGGCTCATGTGAACATCTCCCGGGCTTTTTGCACACAATCCACAAAGTAATCAATTTCTTCGTGGGTGTTGTAGAAGGCAAAGGAGGCACGGGCCGTGCCTGGCACCTTGAAAAACTGCAGGGCTGGCATGGTGCAATGGTGACCGGTGCGAATGGCAATGCCGTAATGGTCCAGCACCGTGCCCAGGTCATGCGGGTGCACACCATCGATGACGAAGGAGTTGACCGCGGTCTTGCAAGCAGCGGTGCCGATCAGTCGCAAGCCGTCAATGGCCTGCATTTTTTCGGTGGCATAGGCCAGCAGTTCGGCATCCCGGGCCTGGATTTTGTCCATGCCCACGTCCATGATAAATTCTGCCGCCGCGCCCAGGCCGATGCCCCCGGCGATGTTGGGTGTGCCAGCTTCAAATTTGGCCGGCACGTGATTGAAAACGGTGCGCTCAAAGGTCACCTTGGCGATCATCTCGCCACCACCCTGCCAGGGTGGCATGGCCTCCAGGTGTTCCATTTTGCCGTACAGGATGCCGATGCCCGTGGGGCCGTACATCTTGTGCCCGGAAATGGTGTAGAAATCACAATCCAGATCCTGAACATCCACGGCCATGTGCGGCAGGGCCTGGGCGCCATCCACCAGTACCGGCACCTCGCGGGCATGGGCCTTGGCGATAATCTCCTTAACTGGATTGATGGTGCCCAGCGAATTGGACACGTGCACCACGGCCAGCATCTTGGTGCGCTCGGTGATCAGCTCGTCCAGGGTTTCCAGGCGCAGTTCGCCACGTTCGTTCATGGGAATCACCTTGAGTACCGCGCCGGTTTGCTGGCACAGCAGTTGCCAGGGCACGATATTGGAATGGTGTTCCATGTATGAAATCAGGATTTCATCTCCCGCCGACAGGCGTTCGCGCGCGAAGGTATTGGCCACCAGGTTGATGCTTTCGGTGCTGCCTCGGGTAAACACCAGTTGCCGGGCTGAAGGCGCGTTGATCAGGCGAGCCATGGATTCGCGCGCGCCTTCAAAACGCTCCGTGGCGATTTCACTCAGGGTGTGCACACCGCGGTGAATATTGGCGTTGAAACGCGTGTAGTATTCCTGCACCGCATCCAGCACCCGCTGGGGGCGACAGGCGGTGGCGGCGTTGTCCAGGTACACCAGCGGCTTGCCATGAACCGTGACGTTCAGGCCGGGAAATTGATCTCTTAACATGCTTTAAGGCTCTCGGAAAATGAGTGACGCCAGGGCGCATCATCCAGCTCAATGGCTTCACTCAGGAAGGACTGGATCAGCATGTCCCGGGCCTGGTCGGCAGGAATGCCCCGGGCGCGCAAATAAAACATGGCCTGTTCGTCCAGGGCGCCAATGGTGGAACCGTGGGCCGCTTCCACTTCGTCGGCGTAAATTTCCAGCGCCGGCTTGCTATAGACCCGGGCGTTGTCGGACAGCAGCAGGTTTTTCAGGGACTGATCCACCACGCAGTCATCGCTGTCGGGGTAGACCACGCCGGCGCAGTTAACCACCGACGCGGCGCGGTCGTCGGCCAGCGCGCGCATCACCACCTGGGTTTTGGCCGCCGGCTTGTGCAGCAGCGACTGCGAAATACTGCACAGGTGCGAAGAGCCATCTGCACGGTGAATGACACCGGCGCTATGGCGGGTGTTTGTCGCCACTGGCAGCACATCCTGCTGATGCCGTGACAGGTGACCTGCGTGATTGGACGTGAGGCTGTGCTGTTCGGCATTTTCTGCCAGCCAGGTGTGGGTGTGAGTCAAAAACGCACTGCGTTCGGCCAGGTGATGGCGATTGCCCACATTGAGGCAGGCGTTTTCGCCGCACCACTGGCGATTGACCACGTTGATGATGGCGCCAGGCTGGGCGCACTGACGCAGTGTCAGGCGGCTGCCGGGTTCCATTTCAATGATGTTGTTGACATGCAGGCAGGTGTCTTCGTGTTGGGTATATACCACCTGAATGGTGCGCCTGACGTCCGTGTTCTCGGCCACCTGCAGCCAGAAACCGGTTTTGAAGGCGGCCTGATTGACCATGACGTGGGCGTAGGCCCGGGCCTGAATCTGGCTGCCGGGCCGGCTGCCGCGGCCTTCTCCCGGCTCCACGTAGGCAAACGGTTTCCAAAGTTTTCTGGGCGCTTCGGCCACCGGCTTCAAACGCACGCCGGTAGGCAGGGAACCATGCACTTCGATGCCGTAATCCGACACCACGATCACGCAGCGGGCCTGTTCGTCGTCATCCAGTTGCAGTTCCCAGTCCGTCTCCAGGCTGTTGTCCAGCAGGTCTTCGAGCCGGTGGATGTCGGTGTATTTCCACAGCTCCACTTTCTTGTCCGGCAAGCCAGTGGCCTCGAAGCGGTCCAGTTGCTCGCTACGGTATTCGGTCAGCCATTCAGGCTCCCGACCGGCGGAATCCCGCACCGCCTGGTGGGCCTGCTGCCACCAGAAAGTCTGCAGTTTGTCGCTCATGAGTCTTGCTTCTCTTCCAGCCAGCCGTAGCCGGTTTCTTCCAGTTCCCTGGCCAGTTCCGGCCCACCGGAACGGACAATCCGGCCATCGGCCAGCACGTGCACCTTGTCCGGCTTGATGTAGTCCAGCAAGCGCTGGTAGTGGGTGATCACCAGGAAAGAACGCTGGCCATCACGCATTTTGCTCACGCCTTCGGCCACAGCCTTGAGGGCGTCAATATCGAGACCCGAATCGGTTTCATCCAGTATCGCCAGTTTGGGTTCCAGCACGCTCATCTGGAAAATTTCGTTGCGTTTTTTTTCGCCACCGGAAAAGCCTTCGTTAACGGGCCGGCGCAACAGGTCTTCGGGCATGTCCAGGTCTTTCATCTTGCGCTTGACCAGTTGCAGGAATTCCGCCGCATCCAGTTCCGGTTCGCCCCGGTACTTGCGTTGCGCATTCAAGGCGGCCCGTAAAAAATACATGTTGTTGACACCGGGAATTTCCACCGGGTACTGAAAGGCCAGAAACAGCCCTTCACCGGCCCGTTCTTCCGGGCTGAGTTCCAGCAGGTTCTTGCCATTAAGCATGGCTTCCCCTTCGGTGACCTGCACTTTCGGATGGCCCGCCAGGGCGTTGCCCAGGGTGCTTTTTCCGGCTCCATTGGGGCCCATGATGGCGTGCACTTCGCCGGGTCGAACAACCAGGTCCAGGCCCTTGAGGATTTCATTGTCCTGCACCCTGGCGTGCAGGTTGCTGACCGCCAGCAGTGGGTCGGTCACGCCTTTGCTGTGGATATTGTCTGTGTTGTTTTCCTGTGTGTTATTGTCGTGTTCTGTCATCACTTGTTCCTGATTTGTCCGAGCTGAAGCTCGTGACTGTTATTGGTGTTTGACGGGTCAATGGAGAAAAAGGGCTAATGCATGCTTGTGATCATCAACCGACCTTGTGATCATCAACCGACGGCGCCTTCCAGTGAAATGTCCAGCAAGGCCTTGGCTTCCACGGCAAACTCCATGGGTAGTTCGCGAAAAACTTCCTTGCAGAAGCCATCCACAATCATGGACACCGCATCTTCCTCGGAAATACCCCGTTGTTGGCAGTAAAACAGCTGCTCTTCGGAAATTTTCGACGTGGTGGCTTCATGTTCGATGCTGGCGCTGGGGTTGGTGGACTCAATATAGGGAAACGTGTGCGCGCCGCAGGAATTGCCTATCAGCAACGAATCGCACTGGGTGTGATTGCGTGCGCCTTCGGCTCGCCGGGACATGCGCACCAGGCCGCGATAGGTGTTTTGGCTTTTGCCAGCCGAAATGCCCTTGGACACAATGGTGCTCTTGGTGTTTTTGCCCAGATGAATCATTTTGGTGCCGGTATCGGCCTGCTGATGATTGTTGGTTAAGGCGACCGAATAGAATTCGCCCACGGATTCATCCCCACGCAAAATGCAGGATGGGTATTTCCAGGTGATGGCCGAGCCAGTTTCCACCTGGGTCCAGGATATCTTGGACCGGAAGCCATTACAGGCACCACGCTTGGTGACAAAGTTGAAAATACCGCCCTTGCCTTCTTCATCGCCCGGGTACCAGTTTTGCACCGTGGAATACTTGATTTTGGCGTCATCTTTGGCAATCAGTTCAACCACCGCTGCGTGCAGTTGGTTTTCGTCCCGCATGGGCGCGGTGCACCCTTCCAGGTAGCTCACCGACGCACCTTCTTCCGCGATAATCAAGGTGCGTTCAAACTGGCCGGTGTTGAAGGCATTAATGCGAAAATAGGTGGACAGCTCCATGGGGCAGGACACGCCCTTGGGTACGTAAACAAAGGAGCCGTCACTGAACACCGCGGCATTCAGGGCGGCGTAAAAGTTGTCGGCTGCCGGCACCACACTGCCCAGGTATTCGCGCACCAGATCCGGGTGATTGTGCACGGCTTCGGAAAACGAGCAGAAAATCACACCGACTTTTTCCAGTTGTTCC
>WGBZ01000275.1 GCA_015494035.1 Lysobacterales bacterium
CACCACGCCAGGTTGTGCATAAAAACCGCTGTTTTCCGCTCAAGTGTTAAAAAATGTCACATTCAAGGGCATCAATGACCCTTTTTAGCAGTTTTATCTTTCGGCCGATGGCGTCGTGTCAAGTATTTTATTGCCGGGCCAGTCGCCCACCCGGGGCAAGGAGCAGCAATCAACTGCGGCCTGCTATCAAAACAGATAGCCGATTGAAAACAGCCACTGACTCGAGTCTCCCAGTAATATCACCCCCGGGCCAGACGCATTGGCGGTTTCGTAATTGATGTTAGCCACCCAGGACGGCGTAGGCCGTAGTTGAAATCCCAGGGTATAGCGTTCTTCGGTGGTATTGGCTGCGGCCGGATCAAAAAAGTTTTCGATGTCCACCGTGTCGTACTGGGTCACAAAGTTCAACCGCGCGTGCGGAAAACTCTTGCCCAGCCAGCCTGGTTGCAAAAAGTGTGACAAGGTAATCAGGCTGCGCAGGTAATAACCATCCATGCGTGCCGATCCGGCCAATGGGCGGTCCACGTCCATGTTGGTATACTCTCCCACCAGTTCCAACCAGCCAATTTGCCAGTCAAAGTCCAGGTTATAGCCGGTGATGTATCTGCTTGAATCATCATCCCAGGCGCCATGATAACCGCTGAAACCCAGCGTAAAGCCGTTGCTGTTTTGCACGCTGAACTTGCCCACAAAGGCTTTGTTGTTGTTATTGTCCACCCCGAAACCCTGACGCGTATCGCGTAAGCCACGCTCGCTTATGCCATTGCCAAGGCCCGCCACCACATAGGTCTGGTAATCAGCAAACCACTCGTTACCCAACATAAAGCGACCATTGAAACCAAAGCCGTTGTCCGTCCAGTCCGAAGGCGCCAGTACCAGGCTGGTATAGGGTTTTGAGATCACATCGCGCAAGGGCGCGTAATGATCCCGTTCGATGTTGCCAAAAGGCAGCAAGAGCACACCGGCACGAAAGTTCAGCCATGGCTTCAGGGTAAGATCGGTATAGGCCTGCTCCAGCAGCACCTCGCCGCCGCGAGACCCGCCCACGGTGGCCGCGCGTTCAAACTCCAGTTCGGTAAAAAAACCCAGCCGTTCATGCGGCTGACCACTGAGTACCAGCTCGAAAGACTGGCCGTCAATCACGCTGTTCTGGTCGCTGCGTTTACCCGCCGTTACCGTGCCATACACCTTCAGGTTGATGCGCTTGCTCTCTGCCTCGGTGGCCTGAGCCAGTTCGGTGCTGTTTTCTTCCACCTGCTCTTTCAAATCAGACAAGACATCGTGCAACTGCACCGCATAGGCCTCCAGTTTTGCCAGCCGTTGCGTGTGCTCGTTTGAGGCATCCTGGTCAATCTGCTGTTTCAATGCCAGAATCTGTTGCTGCAACACCTGGATGTTGCTTTCCAGTACCGACAGTTTTTCCTGCACCGTTTGTTGCGCCAGTGCCAACCCCGGTGTCAACATCGCCACCATCAACAAACCACTTGAAAGGTGTCTGATTCTTACTTTACTTATGCTCATAGGGTGACCTCCAGGGTAACGGGTTTTGTTTTGCTGTCGCCATGGATCCCGACCAGTGAGTATTCTCCCAGCACTGCGTTGGGTTCCACGTACACATTTAGTTGCCAGCGGTTATCCGGCAACGGGGTTTTTCTCACCACCGTGATCTGTTGGGTCGGTCTGCGCCCACGCATCACCTGCACCTCATCGAGGGTGAGTCCTTCCGGCAGTTGCAGCACGAGCCTGGACGCCTTGCCACGAGGCAATATGGTGCTGGTTAGGGGTTTCAATGCCAGACGATTGCGTGATTGAGCGCCAAAATCTGGCAACGTCGCGACCGCAGGTGTTTTTTTCGTCCCGCGGTTTTGACCTGACCGCTGATTAAAGAGGCGATTGTCCAGGGGTTGAATGGCCGATCGTGTGTTTTCCGGTTGAGTCCTTGTGATCTGGTCACTGGCCGATGGTTTTGTTACTGCTTTGTGACCGGGCAATGCCACCGCCTGGTTGGTATCCTTGCTGTTTTTCCCGCGCTTCACTGGTGCCGTGCCCCGTGTCGGATCGCTCTGTTTGGCACTGGCAAGCCCATCATTTGTGTGGCTGGCCGGTGGCTTGTCGGCTGGGCGGGAATTATCTGGGCCGGGCTTGACCGGTTGCCGCGTTTTCTCCGCTATTTTTTCACCCTCGCCTGGTGTTTTTTCTACCGGCGATGAAGACCCTGATGCTGCTTCCAGCAAAGCTGTCTCTGATTCTTTCGGCCAGTCGTCGGCTTGCTCCCTGTTTTCCTTATTCTCCGCCGTGGCCAAGGGCGTTGCCGTATCAGGCACACCGGAGGCTGTCGGTCGCTGGGCGCTGTGTGAAACCAATGCTGCCGATGAGGCACCCGATGAACCGGGCCTTGTGTCGCTGTCGTGTTGCCAATACCAGAAAAAAGCCAGCAGCGCGACCACCGGCAGCACCAACCCGGGCAGCAACCAGCGCGGGCCGCGACGGGGTGTGGCCTCCAGGACAGTCGTGGCCGAAAGCGCGTCCTTTTGCGCTTCACTCAAGGGCTGAATGCGGCGATTGAGGACTTTTTCGCTGACTAGTTTCTCCAATGCCTGGGTCAGGGGCTTTATGTCCTGCGGCCGGTCTTTGGGATCCCTTTGCAGATAGGCCATGATGGTTTCCGACAACGGCACGGGAATGGCGGCATTGAGCTGATGCAACGGCGTCGGAATAACCGTCAGTTTTTTGGTCATGACCGCCTCAAACTGTCCGGCGTCAAAGGGATTTTGTCCGCAGAGACTTGTGTAAGCGATCAAGGCCAGGGAATAACAGTCCGAGGACACACTGTGTTCATCGCCAGTGAGCAGTTCCGGAGCCAGGTACTTGGGCGTACCAATAAAAAAGCCGGTGGCTGTCAAACCGGTATCTTCGGAACGGGCAATGCCAAAATCCAGCAGTTTGGCGTGGCCTCCTGGTAATACCTGCACATTGCCCGGCTTCAGATCCCGATGCAAAATCCCGTTCTGGTGCGCATACCCCAGGGCTTCACACAAACCCAATAACACTTTTTTGTGCTCAAACAGCGTGTGCGGCTGCTTTCTCCATGCCGTCATGGTGATCCCAGGCAAATATTCCATCACCAGATAGGGCTGCTTGTCCTGCACGCCATATTCCAACAGGGTGACGATATTGGGGTGGGACAATTCACCAATGGTGCGCGCTTCGTTTTTGAACCGGGTCAGGGTCGCCGGGTCACTCACTGAATGCAACACTTTGATGGCCACTTTACGACCTATGTCCGGGTCCTTGCCCAAATAAACCACACCCATGCCACCGGTTCCCAGTGTGTCAAGAATCGGAAAACGGCCTATATGGGAGGGAAGTTTTTGCATGTAACACGTGGTCCGGAATGAATCCGTCCATAATAGATTTTTGTCATTAAAATCGCAACCACATTCGCCCGAAATTGGCTTGTTTGCCATCACATTTCACAATGGCCTCCTTATGTCTGCGTCAAGGCCAGCGTTGCGCCACTGGTTGCCCAGGGAGCCTCTGACTGAATTGCGATGGGGCTTATGGGCGTTTCCTGAGGGTTATTGTTGGCAAAGCTGGCTAAGTGTCTGTTTTTGCAACGAATAATGGCGTTATCCACAAAACCTGTGGATAAATCTGTGCATAAGGGCGTTTGGACAGGGCATAAACGGGCGTCACTGCTGAATTCTTAACAAAGTGGTTAAAAATTAACCGCGCCAAGAAAGTGTTTATAAATCAGTCACTTATAAACGTAAACCGGCCTTGGGTTCGGAAAAATTCGCGGTTTTTATGCGCCATGGGCATCACCACGCCAGGTTGTGCATAAAAACCGCTGTTTTCCGCTCAAGTGTTAAAAAATGTCACATTCAAGGGCATCAATGACCCTTTTTAGCAGTTTTATCTTTCGGCCGATGGCGTCGTGTCAAGTATTTTATTGCCGGGCCAGTCGCCCACC
>WGBZ01000276.1 GCA_015494035.1 Lysobacterales bacterium
GGCGACACCGGCCCCAACACCGGCGGCATGGGCGCCTATTCACCGGCACCAGTGGTGAACCAGTCCGTGTACGAAAAAACCATCGAACGCATCATCAAACCCACGCTGGCTGGTATGGCCGCCGAAGGCGCGCCCTTTACCGGCTTTCTGTACGCCGGGCTGATGATTGATGAGGCGGGCAACCCCAGGGTGCTGGAATTTAACGTGCGCTTTGGTGACCCGGAAACCCAGCCCATCATGCTGCGCCTGCAAAGCCCGCTAGATCAGCTGTGCTTGGCGGCCCTGGACGGAAAACTGCACGAAACAGAAGCGCACTGGGACGAACGCCCGGCCCTGGGCGTGGTCATGGCTGAAACCGGTTATCCCGAAAACTACCCCAAGGGCCATGTTATTTCCGGCATCGAAGAGGCCGAACAAAACCCTTCCGTCAAGGTTTTCCACGCTGGTACAGCTGACAATCACGGGCAAGTGGTGACCTCAGGCGGGCGGGTGCTGTGCGTGTGTGCCATGGCCGACACGCTGGATCAGGCACAAGCCAAAGCCTATGCTGCGGTGGAGAAAGTCCACTGGGGAAACGAATATTACCGCACCGACATTGGCAACAAGGCCCTAAGCCGCCCGTCTCGGGAAACCGCTGGAAAACGCGAATCATAAAGTGTTTTTGCCTTCAAGGGGTGGATGAGGCATACTTGGCCTTATGCCAAAAGCTCAAAATCGCACCCGTCTTTTTTGCTGGCTTTCCCTGGCAACGATCCTGACCGTGATGGCTTGCTGGCCAGTCTTCGGTCAGCTGCCTCCCCATGCACAAAGCCCAGCGGAAACCGCTGCAACCACAAACAGCAATCCCCTCGACACGGTTTTTTTCGATGGCTTCAACCCCACCATCAAGTCCCAATGGATTCGTGAAGCTTTTACCAGCCTGGAAAGCGGCGCTTTTCCACGCATCCACGCTATCAGTTGGTGGCACGAAAACTTTGATAACTCGCTATTGCGGGTGGACAGTTCACTGGCCAGCCTGATGGCTTACCGGCACGGTGTGGCCTCGCCCACCTTTGTCAGCCTGCCCGCTTTTGATGCCACAGGCCATTTGCAAGTGCCAACGGTGGGCATCTATCACGCCGCCATTCCTGATTTTGGCGGCAGCGAAGACGTGGTCACCGCCGGGCGCATTGCCGATTTCGAAACGCTGGTCAACAAACCGCTGGCCTGGGTGTATTTTTCCAATAACTGGCTCAATGGCATTGAGTTCCCCGCCGCAGCGGTCAACACCATTCTGGCCACTCGCCGCCTGCCCTTTATCCGCATGATGCCACGCAGCAACTTCAATGCAGGCGGGCCGGATCCGGTTTACACCCTGCAGCGGTTTCTAAACGGGGATTTTGATGCCGCACTGACCCAATGGTGTCAGGCCGCGGCCAGTGTGAACAGCCCGCTGTTGGTGGAGTTTGGTACCGAAGTCAATGGCAACTGGTTTCCCTGGAACGGGCAGTACAATGGCGGGGCTGCGGCAACCGGCTATGGCGATCCCACGCTGGCCGACGGGCCGGAACGGTTTCGTGACACCTATCGGCACGTGATTGACCTGTGCGATGCGGCCGGGGCCAGCAACATCACCTGGTTTTTTCATGTGGATGCCTACAGTCAACCCGATAGCTCATGGAACCGGATGGCCAATTACTATCCCGGCGATGCCTGGATTGACTGGTTGGGGCTAAGCGTTTACGGCCCTCAAACCCCCGGTGAGACCCTGCAGTCGTTTACGGAAATTCTGGGGGATGCTTACCCGGAAATCAGTGCCATCAGCAACAAGCCCATTGCGGTACTGGAATGGGGCATTACTTAGCTGTAAGGAAAACAATACGCCAGCAGCTTATTCTTCCAGTAGTTCAAAGTCTTCTTTGGTTACGCCACAGTCCGGGCAGGTCCAGGTGTCGGGAATGTCTTCAAAACGGGTGCCTGGTGGGATACCATCTTCCGGGTCACCCAGGGCTTCGTCGTAAATGTATCCACACACCACGCAGATGTATTTCTTGTAAGGGGCGTCTTGTTCGCTCATGGGTTAGAATCCAGTGTCTGTCTGATATTAACCTGGCATCAATATAGGCGATGCTCAGCCGTGATGCGCTGTTTGCCAGCAAGGCATCAACTCGCCACTGTAGTCATTCTACAGCAAGAGTTGATAACGCAGTCTGGCAGACAGCGCATCGCGGCCTGCCTTTTTATATCAATGAGTTGGGGCTTCAAGCCTGCCCCGGCTCGGCGTTATCGCTTTTGCCAATGGAACAACCATTGGCTGCAAGCGATGCCTTGTTCCGAGGCAGGCTTGAAGCCCTGAGCATCACCTATATTGATGCCAGGTTAATAAATGGCCACGGGAGGCGTTTTGAAAAAGCCGGCAATCGCGGGATTATATGTGATAACCACGCCGCCCGAAAGGGGCGAAACACTGCCCGACTGGCTGTCACGTTGGGAAGCGGCCATGCGCGGCGGGGCTGCTGTGGTGCAATAC
>WGBZ01000277.1 GCA_015494035.1 Lysobacterales bacterium
ATGGGACGCGACAGCTATTACAGATACGAGATTATCTTCCCCAAAAACCTCATCCATCAACGCCCGCACCCGGTGCACATTCTCATCCCCAATCTGCACGAAGATCGAACCTGAATCGGTGAGCAGATCCCGGCAGACGGTGAGCCGATCGCGCAGGTAGGTCAGATAGGAGTGAATGCCGTCCCGCCAGGTATCGCGGAACGCCTTGACCTGCTCCGGCTCGCGGGTGATGTGCTCGGCCTTGCCGTCCTTGACGTCCCGGCTGGTAGTGGACCACTGAAAGTTGGAGTTGAATTTGATGCCGTAGGGCGGGTCGAGGTAGATGCACTGCACCTGGCCGCGCAGCCCCTCGCGCTCGGCCAGGCTGGCCATCACCTGCAGGGAGTCGCCCAGGATCAGGCGGTTGGTCCAGCGGGCGTCGTGCTGATAGAACTCGGTCTTGTCCGCCTCGTTTTCGATGCCGTTGAAGTCGGCGAACAGATCGGCCTGTGGGGCGGCGGCCTGTTCGTTGGCCTCGCTGCGGCGCATCAGGTCGTCAATGAGCACCTTGGGGTGCACCTTTTCCTGGATGTAGAGCGGCGGGGCGTGCACCACCAGGTCGGACCAGTCCTGTTCGTCCTTGCCGCGCCAGACCAGTTGCGGGTCCAGGTCGCGGTTGCGGCTGGCCTTTTCCTCCTCCAGGCCATTGCCGCCACGCGGGTAGCGCACCTCTTTGGGCTTTTGCACCTCCTCCGGCACTACCGACTGATACTCGGCGGTGGGGATGTTTTTGCGCGTGGCCTCGTCATGGACCAGGGTTTCGATCTGTTTCTTTTGTTTCGGTTTTCTTGCCATAGTCATTTTTCCTGAACCATTCCACACTCCCCGGTGCTACCGAGCATTTTTTGAACCATGGATGAACACCAATTAACAATCCTTTTGTTCGTGTGTATTCGTGTGTATTCGTGTTTAACCAAGGTTCAACATCGTGGGTAAGTGCCTGATTTTTTGGCGGATTGGTGTTTCAATCGGCAATACCGCAGTTTCCTCAGGTCTCTTGTTCACTCATCAGGCGTTGCCTGGTCGAGTCCGGATTAAGGCGGCTGTCCAGGACCGCATAAATCCGGATCTCCTCACCTTCAAATTGGTAATACACCGACCAGGGGAATCGTTTGGACAACAGCCGGTGATAGTGGCCGAAACAGACTCCATGCACCCCCGCACTGATGTGCAAGGATTCGATATCCGAATAAAGTGCATCGAGAAAATAACGACCGATGCCCTTTGCCTGTTTTTCGTAGAACCCGTATCCTGCCAGCAGATCCTGACGTGCGGCCTCGAGAATCCGAATCCTTTTCACTCGATTTCCTTGTCGATCCGCCGCTTGGCCGCTTCCCAATCCTCGAACGTGTCGTCACCGCGTGCAACGGCGGCTTCCCTTTTCGCAAGTAATTCACCATGCCAGGATGGGGCTGGCATTCGATCGGCATGTCGCCTCAAGTCATCCCATATGGCTTCCATGATTCTGAGTTTTTCTTCGATCGTCATCTCTGTTAAAGGGAGTGAAATAGCCATTATCTCTACCTATGATTTGCAAAGTTGGGTTAGGACCCCAACAGCCAGTGTCTTGATGGAGTCAGGCCAGAAGGAGTGAAGGCCGGTGCTATTCATGGCATTGCTCCTTTGTCGGCCATGTCGATCCGGGCAGCAGCAGGAATACCCAAGGGGTCGGTACAGGCCAGGGATGGATGAGCGATCTACTGCCATGAGGTGAATGTACTTTGAATTAATGGTTAATGCGCCAATATTTTCAAGAACGTTATTTGCTTTTAGCCTTGTAACTGACATTTTTAGCACCTCCCTTCCTTGAAGACAGTGGCCAGCATCTTGTTGAATTCTTTTTCCACCTTTTGCTCAAAGTCTTCCTGCATTTCGTAGACATCGGTAAACTCGGCAAAAGCCCAGCGGCCATACTGGCCCAGATTATTGACGCCAGGCACCCAGTTGGTTTCCATGGTGTTTTTTTTGTCCTTGGCATCCTCGCCCCGATAGCCCTTGATTTCGACAATCAGGTTCAGGGGATCTTCTCTGCCCTTGCCATCATCAATCTGGACAATAAAATCGGGGATATAGGTGCGTTTTTGCGAGCCGTAACGGTAAGGGACTTCCAGCCCCAGATTATGATTTTTTACATAAGATAACACCTTCGGGTGACTTTCTGCGATGCGGCAGAATTCGGCCTCCCAACTGCTGTCGAGGATCACCCAGTTGATGTGGCATTTGCGCGGGTCGGTTTCCCAACGTTCTGTTTTTGATGTGTTGAAATTGACATGGGCGGTGGAGCCAACCGGATTGTAGGGATCGAGAATGGCCCTGATCGGGCGATTTTTGTCCCGCTCGGCAAGCGAGATGGCGGCAATGATGCGTTCGCAAGCCATATCAGCCAGCTCTTCGTACATGAGTTGGGCAGGATAGGTCTTGCCTTTACAGACCAGGTGATTGTCCAGCCATTGCCGTGTGATGCGCTTTAACCCGCCAAACAAATGCAGGGGCAGGTCGCTACCGGTATTGCGTTTCAGGTGATAAAGCAAGCGTGTGGTCAGCTGATAGATCAGGCTGGAGCGACGCAGTTCATTTGTGTGCACCAGATTAAGGTCAATGCCTTCCCCAATAATCCCCTGGTTTTTTGTGATGGAAGGCCCGATCAGGTCCGGGGTCAGTTCCAGGGTGGAATCCTCCGTAAACTTGGCAGTCAGGCGGTCTTCGGGGATTTCTGTGCGGTAACCGGAGACTCGTGGAAAGCGTATCTCCAGGTGATCCCTCTCCGGCCGAATTGCCTTGACCTGAATGGTTTCACGGGGCGGCTGGGGCGGAGCGACCACTGGCTTGGCGGTAAAATCAAACGGTATGCCCAGCACATCGGCATACTCCACATTAAACAGCCCTCTTTCGTTGAGGTCATAGGACTGACGGCGCAATGCCCGGCCAATCACCTGTTCACAAAGCAGTTGGGTGCCGAAAGCGCGCACGCCCAAAACGTGGGTGACGTTATTGGCATCCCAGCCTTCAGTCAGCATGGAAACCGAGACGACACAACGGATTGATTCCCCAAGTGTGCCAGGCTTGCCAACCGTGTTCATGACCTCGCGCAACAGGGTTGAATCGTCAATGCCCTTGCCGGAACGCAGGCGGTGAGCCAGTTCGCCACCACGCTCCATGATTTCGCGCTTGAATCGCTCAATCTCATCCGCTGCCATGGTGCGGAAATTTTTGTCCAGCGATTCGCCTGATTCCAGTTGTTCACTGTCAATCAACAAGGTTCGGGGGCGGGGTAACGGGTTGCCGTGCTCGTCGAAATTTCGGAACAGCTCCAGGCGGCCGTTTTCCAGGGTGGTGGAACCGTCTTCATTTTTTCGGTGGAAGCCGGAGATGTAATCATAGACCAGCTTGGAAGTGGCCGTGTTGTTGCAGACGATGATGAAGCAGGGCGGGATGCGCAGGTCGGCCTCTTGCCACAGCTCGAAGGTCTTTTGGTAATGACCATAGAGGGCCTCGAGTGCGGTCTTGAGCGGGGTGGGTAACTTCAATGGGTCGAGGGTTTTGGCCTGCCCCCTGCCCTTCTTGGGCATGTCCTTACGAATGTGTTCCCACAGGTTACGAAACATGGGCATTTCATCACCCGGAATATTGTCAGCCACCGGCACCCGTGGCAACTTGACGATGCCGCATTCGATGGCATCCATCAGCGAGAAGTCGCTCATGGTCCAGGGAAACAGGGTGCCTTCGGCGTAACCCGATCCGCTAAGAAAAAACGGCGTGGCGGACAGATCAATCACCCGCGCCACACCCAACTGGCGGTTCACGGCTTCGAGTCCGGAAATCCAAAGTCGTGCTGCCTCCTTGTTTTTTTCAGCCTCTTTCCTTTCCTCGCCTTTTTTTTGCTCTTCCTCCGTGTTGCCGGGCTTTTCGCGGTAGCAATGATGGGCTTCATCATTGATAACCAGAATATTCTTCATGCCCATCAACTCAGGCATAACGCGTTGCAACATTTGCCCTTCTGTCTCCGTGGTCTGCAAGGGTTTACCATGGCCCTGGAGTAATGCCCGTGCACCTTTGGAGAGCTCCATGCGTTCGCGCAATTTGAAAGCGTGATAATTGGTGATGACAATTTTTGCCTTTTCGAGATCCGGCAGCATGTCTGTTGGAATCAGCTCTCGGCTTTGATAATAGCTGTTGGGGTCATTTGGCATGATCACCCGCAGTCGATCCCGGATGGTGATGCCTGGAGCCACAACAAGAAAACCACGGGTAAATCGCTTACTCTGCGGGTGCCTAACCGCATTGACAGTTTGCCAGGCGATCAACATGGCCATGACGGTGGTTTTTCCAGCTCCAGTGGCCAACTTGAGCGCCAAACGTAATAATTCCGGATTGGCTTCATGGCTTGCATTAGCCAGATGTTCAAGGTATTTGTTGCCTGTCTTACCTAACTGTGGCGCCACTTCTGTTAACCAGATGGCTGTCTCCACCGCCTCAACCTGGCAAAAAAAGGGTCGAATTCCACTGAATTCATGGTGCCGCCAATGGCTCAGGAGACGAGCCGTTTCAGCCGTTACCTTCCATTGATCTTTGGGCAAGGCGCGCCATTTGTCCACCTCCTGCCTGACTCCATTGATAATGGCTGTATGATCGTATTTTTGTTCTTCTGTAGACAGCTCGTTAAAGAGCAAATCCTTTTGCAGGCTTTTTTGCTTCTTCGGTTTGGGAATGGGAGTAATAAATTCCGCTGGTCTGCGTTGCGGAATAATTCTTTGGGTAGGTTGTCCGCTGTCGTCAAGTTCCCAGTGTTTGCGAGGGTATTCGTAGGGTGAGTTAAGAATCGGAGATTCAAAAAACGTGTTGTTTGTCATCAGCAGTGGAAACCTGGCAAAGGAATGATGCAAAGTGCGTTAAACAAGTATATCACCCGATGGTTTACTGTATAGACAATTCAGGTAAAAACAGAAAATGTATTGATATTTTGACGAAGGACCTGACTTTAAAGCACAAAAAAGCCCGGCGATGCCGGGCTTGGGTTGTTCATGCGTGGCAGGGCCACGGCTGGCCGTGGTTTAACGGTTTAACGCTGGCGAGCCTTGAACTTGGGGTTGGATTTACAGATCACAAACACCTTGCCACGACGGCGAACCACTTTGCAGTCACGGCTACGGGTTTTGGCTGATTTCAGAGAAGATAATACTTTCATGGTTCTACCGGTTTTCGTAAAAGTGCGACATTATAAGGGCAAGCGAAGGGAATAACAAGCCGCTTGCCCACTTGATTGACCGTGGCCTTTTCCGGTCTATTCCGCCGGTGGCGTGGGGGTGATGGTCAGTTCCACGCGACGGTTTTGTTCGCGCCCCTGGGGCGTGTCGTTGCTGGCGATGGGGTATCGCTCGCCATGGCCGCGCGGCACCAGCCGGGACGGGTCGATGCCCTGGCTGGCCAGGTAATCCGCAACACTGTATGCTCGTTCTTCAGACAGTTTCTGGTTGTAGTCGTCCGGGCCGGTGGAGTCGGTGTGGCCGTCAATGTTCAACCGCGTGTCCTTGTATTTTTTCAACACCTTGGCGACGGAATTGAGCACCGGGTAAAACTCGCTGCGGATGTTGTATTCGTCCACGTTGAAGGTGATGTTGCTGGGCATGATGAGGCGGATCTGATCGCCGTCACGCACCACGCGCACGCCCGTGCCTTCCAGCTCCCGACGCAATTCGGCTTCCTGATGGTCCATGTAGGCGCCCACGCTGGCACCGATCAGGCCGCAGCCCAGGGCGGCGTTACGGGCGCTGCGACCATTGCGGGTGGCGCCGATAAGTCCACACACTACCGCCGCTCCAGCGCCGTATTTGGTGG